>CAZORV010000074.1:0-13985 GCA_964582215.1 uncultured Frigidibacter sp. | reverse complement strand
TCCCGGGGAACCGTTCCCACATGAGCGGGGCCGCTCTTCCACCGGAAGATCGGCTTTTCCCGCTCAGCCCGTCGTCGGAGAAAAAACGGTGCGGGCTCAACGGTAGGGTGCGTGCTCGCACGCACCGCCCGGCGGCCCAAACCCACCGGGCAGCGCCTGCCCTTCCCCGGGCTGGCGCTTCGCGCCATCCGGGGCAGGTGCCGCCCTCGGTTCTGCGCGCGGACGTGGCCCCGGCACGGCCCTCGGTTGTCGGGGTTCAAGCGGGCCCGCCTGCCCGGCCCTTGCGGGCATCGCCAGCCCGTCCGGCGGCGGCGAACTGCGCCGCCGGGTCGCCGTCCCTCGGGCACGAGCCGCCCTGATCGCCCGGTCAGGACGGTCCCGGCAAGGCGCGACGCAGCCCCGGCGCAGGCCGGGGCCTCGTGGCAGGGCCGCCCGTCCGCCGGGAAGGTTGCATGTCACGTCGGTCAGGCCGTAGGGTCCGGGGCAGGGTGCAGACGGGGGGCAGGCCATGCGGGCGGTGCGGATCGGCGGTTTGGGGCAGGCTCCGGTCCTGACCGATCTGCCTTTGCCGACAGCCGGGCCGGGCGAGGTCCGGGTCCGGATCGCTGCGGCCGGACTGAACTTCGCCGACCTTCTGATGATCGACGGCCGCTATCAGGAAAAGCCGCCCTTTCCCTATACGCCGGGGATGGAGGTCGCCGGGACGGTCGAGGCGCTGGGGCAGGGGGTCAGCGGACCCGCCCCGGGCACCAGGGTCGCGGTCTTTGCCGGGCAGGGCGGGCTGGCCGAGGCCGGGGTCTTTCCGGCCGGCCGCTGTCTGCCCCTGCCCGACCGGATGAGTTTTGAGGAAGCGGCGGGCTTTCAGATCGCTTACGGCACCAGCCATCTCGCGCTGTCGCACCGCGCGGCCCTGCAGCCCGGCGAGACCCTGCTGGTGACCGGTGCCGCAGGCGGCGTCGGCCTGACGGCGGTCGAGATCGGCAAGCGCCTGGGCGCCCGCGTTATCGCGGTGGCCCGGGGCGCCGACCGGCTGGCGATTGCCGCTGCCGCCGGGGCCGACCATCTGATCGACGGCGACAGCGCCGATCTTCGCGGACAGCTTCGGGCGCTTGGCGGCGTCGATGTCGCCTTTGAAACCATCGGCGGCGCCAGCTTTGATGCGGCCTTCGGCGCGATGCGGCCCGAGGGGCGCCTTCTGGCCATCGGCTTCGCCGGGGGCAGCGTCCCGCAGCTGCCGGTCAATCACCTGCTGGTCAGGAACATCGCCGTCATCGGCCTTTACTGGGGCGGCTATCTCCGCTTTCGCCCCGAGGTGCTGACCGACAGTCTGGCGCTGTTGCTGGACTGGTACGCGGACGGGCGGCTTCGCCCGCATGTCAGCCATGTCCTGCCGCTGGACGAGGCCGCTCAGGCGTTGGCACTTCTGAAGGACCGCAGGTCGACCGGCAAGGTCGTGGTGCGCTGCGACCGTTCGGCATAGGCTGCGCGGATCTGTTCCTTCAGATCCTCGACCACGGCCCCCTTGGTCAGCCCGGCATCATAAAGGCAGATCGACATATGACCCATCGGCGGCAGGGCCGCCTGGGCCGGAACCTCGCCGCAGGTCGCGGCAAAGGTGCCGGTCATCCGCGCGGTGATCGCCAGATCGGCGCTGATCATCGCCGACACTGCCTCTTGCGAGCGGCCGAAAAACCCCATCTCCCACGGGATGCCGGCGCGGTCGAGGGCCGCCAGCGCGATCGGGCGGAACTTGCAGTTTTCCTCGAACCCCAGCCGCAGCGGGCGGTTCTGCCAGGCGGTGCCGCCGACCGCCCCCACCCAGTGCAGCGCCCGCCGGGTCAGACGTTCTCCGCCCGCCTCGGGGTCTTCCTCGGTGGTGACGACAATGTCCAGTTCGCCCCGCGCCAGCTGTTCCTTCATCAGGACGGTAAAGGAGGAGGTCAGGTTGATGCGCAGGCGCGGATAGCATTGCGCCATGCGCTTGAGGATCTCGGGGATCGCCGGATAGACGATGTCATGGGGAATGCCGAGCCGCAGCTCGCCCTCGAACGCGGCGTCGTTCAGCCGGCCCAGCACCTCGTCATTCAGGTCAAGCATCCGCCGCGCATAGGCCAGCAGCTGCTCGCCCTCGGGCGTCAGCGACAGTTTCTTGGCGGTGCGGAAAAAGAAGGCGCGGCCGAGGCTGTCTTCCAGCCGCTTGATCTGCATCGAGACGGCCGATTGCGTCAGGTTGAGCAGCGACGCGGCGCGGGTCACGCCGCCGGTGTCGGCCGTCACAACAAAGGCGCGCAGGGCGGTCAGGTCGAGGTTGCGAGCCATATCACGATCCTTGATGATTTCACCAACCAACATTCATTTCCATAATCAATCACAGACCGGCAGTATGATCAACATAAATCATGATCGCCGTGCCGGTGATCAATCGCAGTGATGAAAAGGAGTTGAACATGGCACATCTTGACCTCGGGCTTTCAAGGCACCGCCCGGCCAGACGCGCGGCCAGACGCGCGGGCGGCATCGCCGGCGTGCTGTTCGCGGTCCTCGCCCTTGCGCGAAGCCGCCGGGCGCTGGCTGAACTCGACGACCATATGCTTGCCGACATCGGCGTGACGCGCGAGGCAGCCGGACGCGAGGCGGCGCGGCCTTTCTGGGACGCGCCGGACCACTGGCTTCGGTAATTTTTGCCGACTCTGCCGGAAATTCTTGAATTGGCAGGCAAAGCCCCCAATATGAATCCCTGAGACCTGTTCCGGCGTGTCCGGGGCAGGCGCTGGACCATTTGGAGGGAAACATGGCTGACTATCAGACCATCAATTATGGCCGGACGGCGACAAGCGCCGCCGCCATTGACGAGGGCCTGAGGGCTCATATGAACAAGGTCTACGGGCTGATGTCCGTGGCGATGATCGTGACCGGGCTGGTGGCATGGGCCGTCGGCACCAACCCGGCGCTGGTGCAGGCGATCTTCGGGACGCCGCTGCGCTGGGTGGTGATGTTCGCGCCGCTGGCGGTGGTCTTCGCCTTTGGTGCCACGCTGAACCGCATGTCGGTGGCAACGGCGCAACTGGTCTTCTACGTCTACGCCGCCCTTGTCGGCCTGTCGCTCAGCTTCATCTTCGCCGTCTTCACCGGCGTGTCGATCGCCCAGACCTTTCTGGTGACGTCGATCGCCTTCGCCAGCCTGTCGCTGTACGGCTATGTGACCAGGCGCAACCTGTCGGCCATGGGGTCGTTCCTGATGATGGGGCTCATTGGCCTGATCGTCGCGATGGTGGTGAACCTGTTCCTGGCGTCGGCCGCTGTCTCGTTCGCCATCTCGGCGGTCGGTGTGCTGATCTTCGCCGGCCTGACCGCCTGGGACACGCAGAATATCAAGAACACCTATATCGCCCATGCGCAGATGGGTGACCAGGAATGGCTGGGCAAGGCCGCGATCATGGGGGCGCTGAACCTCTATCTCGACTTCATCAACCTCTTTACCTTCCTGCTGCAGTTCATGGGCAACCGCGACTGATCGCTGACCGCGCTTCGCCGATGCAGATCCACGCGCCCGCCAGTTGTCTGGCGGGCGTTTTTTTCGGGCGCCCGGCCAGGTCGCGGCGGCCGGGCCTGTCGGCCCGGGGCGACGTTCCTACATGAGCGGGGCCGCTCTTCCACTGAAAGAACGCCTTCTCCCGCTCGGCCCGGCGTGACGGTGAGGGTCAGCGACGCCGCATTCGGCAGGGGCCATCGCCCCTGCCGTCACGCGACCGTTCCCACCCGCACCGCCCGGTCGCCCAAAGCGACCGGGCAGCGCCTGCCCCTCTCGGGGGGCTGGCGCTTCGCGCCGCCCGGGGCAGGCACTGCCCTCTGTCGGTGCGTGTTGAGGCTGTCCCCGGGGAAACGTTCGCGCATAAGCGGGGCCGCTCTTCCACTGGAAGAGCGCCTTCTCCCGCTCAACCCGGCGTTACGGAGAGGGTCAGCGACACCTCATTCGGCAGGGGCCATCGCCCCTGCCGACACGCGCCGGTCCCACCCACCCCGCCCGGTCGCCCAAAGCGACCGGGCAGCGCCTGCCCCTCCCGGGGGGCTGGCGCTTCGCGTCCTCCGGGGCAGGTGCTGCCCTCCGCCGGGTGCGCTGGGATGGTCCCGGGGAACCGTTCCCGCATGAGCGGGGCCGCTCTTCCACCGGAAGATCGGCTTGTCCCGCTCAGCCCGTCGTCGGGGAAAGAACCGTGCGGTCTCAGCGGTAGGGTGCGTGCTCGCACGCACCGCCCGGCCGCCCAAACCCACCGGGCAACGCCTGCCCCTCCCGGGGGCTGGCGCTTCGCGTCCTCCGGGGCAGGTGCTGCCCTCTGTCGGGTGCGCTGAGATGGTCACGGGGCACCGTTCCCGCATGAGCGGGGCCGCTCTTCCACTGGAAGAACGCCTTCTCCCGCCCGGCCCGGCGTCGGGATGCCAGGAGCGGTTGCGGCGAAGCTGCCGTCCGGACCATCCCCCAAAACAAAACCGCGCCCGAAACGGGGCGCGGTTCAGACCGTCACGAAAAGGCGCGATCTTATTTGATCTTGCCTTCCTTATATTCCACATGCTCCCGCTTCACGGGATCGTACTTCTTCACGACCATCTTTTCGGTCATGGTGCGGGCATTCTTCTTGGTCACATAGAAGTGCCCGGTGCCCGCCGTCGAGTTCAGGCGGATCTTGATCGTCGCCGGCTTCGCCATATCACGTCTCCACTGCGCCCGGGGATGCGTCTCGTCCCCGGAGAAATCCTTGAAGCCCGCCTTTTACGGATGGTCGCGTCAGAGTCAACAGCGAAAAACCACGGGTCCGGTCGCCTGACGCACCGAAGGGCCTTTTCACGACGTCAGCCGCCGACCAGCCGTCCGCCCACAAGGACGGCGCGGATGGCGCGGTCGTCGCCCATCATGATCGTCGGAAAAAGCGCCTCCCACAGGTCGTTCGCGCGCGCGCTTCGCTGCGCGATGGCGGGGGTCGAGGCCAGGTCGATGACGACGATGTCGGCCTCCATCCCGGGGGCGAGGTTGCCGATCTGATGGCCGGCGCCCAGCGCCCGGGCCGAGCCCTGCGTCGCCAGCCACCAAAGCCCGGCCGGATGCAGGGCCGTGCCACTCAGCTGGCCGATTTCATAGGCCGCCGCCATGGTCCGCAGCATCGAAAAGGACGATCCCCCGCCGGTGTCGGTGGCAAGCCCGATGCGGATGCCCGCCGCCGCAAGGGCGCGCGCCGGGAACAGGCCCGAACCGATGAAGCTGTTCGAGGTCGGGCAATGGACAAGGGCGGCACCCACCTCGGCAATGCGGGCGCGCTCGCGGTCGGTCAGGTGGATCGCATGGCCGTACAGCGCGCCGGGGCCGAGAAGCCCGTGCGCCTCGTAAGTGTCGAGATAGTCGCGGGCGGTCGGGAACAGCGCGTTGACCCAGGCGACCTCGTCGGTCTGTTCGGACAGATGCGTCTGCATCAGGCAATCGGGATACTCGCGCCAGAGGGCGCCAAGCGCCGCCAGCTGATCCGGCGTCGAGGTCGGCGAGAAGCGCGGGGTGATGACATAGGACAGCCGGTCCCGCCCGTGCCAGGCCTCCAGCAGGCGCTTGCTGTCGTCGTAGGCGCGGGCGGGTGTGTCGCACAGGCCTTCGGGCGCGTTCCGGTCCATGCAGGTCTTGCCGGCAAAGACCCGCTGGCCACGCGCCCGGGCGGCCGCGAAAAAAGCCTCGACGCTTTCGGGGTGGATCGTCGCATAGGAACAGACGGTCGTCGTGCCCGCCGCCAGCGTCAGGTCAAGATAGCGCCCGGCGATCTCGTCGGCATAGGCCCGGTCGCCAAAGCGCATCTCTTCGGGAAAGGTGTAGCTGTTCAGCCAGTCGATCAGCCGCTTGCCCCAGCTGGCGATGATCGCGGTCTGGGGGTAGTGGACATGGGCATCGACGAAGCCCGCCGAGATCAGGCATGGGCCATAGTCGCGGACCGGCACCTGCGGGTGGCGGCGGCGAAGATCATCGGCCTCGCCGACCTCGGCGATATGCCCGCCCTCGATCAGAACGCCCCCCCGCGCCGAATGCCGCGCGACGCCGGGGCCCCCGGCCATCGCATCGCCCGCAAAGGCCAGCGTCTGTCCGATCAGAAGTTCCGCCATGCCAGCTCCTCCGGTTCTTGCGGCGCAGTCTAGTGACTGTCCGCAAGCGACAGAAGAGCCGTCGTTCCGGTTCCGGCCGATTTGTCCGGCAAACGCCCGACCGATGCCCGACAGGCGCACGTCCCCGTTCCGCGTCTGTCCCGCCGGGCCGGCGCTTTATGCGGTCCGGGACGGGCTCCACCGCCCGCTTCCCGGTCAAGGTCCGGCAGAGCCGGGCTCGCGCCGTCCGGCGCGCAGGCCCGAGGCCGTGGTGCCAAAACGGGCGCGGAAGGCGCGGGCAAAGGCCATCTGGCTGGAAAAACCGGTCCGGAGGGCGATCTCCTGCAGGGTCAGCCGGGTGTCGATCACCATCCGCCGCGCCTCGTCCAGCCGCAGGTCCAGCGCAAAGCGGCCGGGGCTGACGCCGAGCCGCCCGGAAAACAGCATCTCGAGCCGCCGTTGCGACAGGCCGATCCGCTGGGCGATGGCGGCGACCGGCAGCGGCTGTTCCACATGCGCCTCCATGATCGCGATGGCGCGGCCGAGGGCGGGGTCGGCGCGGGCGATGCGGGCGGCCGACATGGCCTGCTGGGGGACGCTCGCGGCATGAAGCGGCTCATAAAGAAAGGCGCCGGCGACGCGCAGCGCCAGATCGGCGCCATAACGGCTGCCGATCAGGTCGAGCATCAGGTCAAGGCAGGGCGCCGCACCCCCCGTGGTGATCATCGGGCCGGAAATGACATAGCGGTCGCGGCGGACGTCGATGGCGGGGAAACGGCTGGCGAAGGCTTCGAGATCCTCCCAATGGGTGGTGGCGGCGCGGCCGTCGAGAAGCCCGGCATGGGCCAGAAACCAGCTGCCGCCGTCGACGCCCCCCATCGCCCTGACCTGACGGGCCAGACGCCTGAGGCGCGACAGAAGGTCCGAGGTCATGTGGGTTTCCAGCCGGAATCCCGCGACGACGATCAGCATGTCATAGGTCGCCTGATCCGACAGCGCCTCGGTCGCAAGGTCAAATCCTGCGGTCAGCGGCACCGGCCCGCCCCCGGGCGCGAGGTAGGTCCAGCTGAACAGCACCCGGCCCGCGCGGCGGTTCGCGGCCCGCATCGGATCGACACAGGCGGCCAGCGACAGAAGGTTGCTGTCGGGCAGCACAAGGATGCCGACCGACAGCGGGCGGGGGTCCGGGGCGAAGATTGTGTTGGCTTTCATCACTTCTTTGGTATTTCGGCGGACGCCCGATGGCAATCGCCGCAAAGTCCCCTTGCGTCCCGGGCCGGAACCGGGGATTTTGCCGCGCAAGAACCGGGAACCAACCGGAGGCGGGTGGCCGGAGGCGGGCGGATTGAGCAAAATGGTCAAAGGTTGGCTGCTGGCGGCGCTTCTGGGCCTTGCCGCCTGCAAGGGCGCCGAAAGCGGCAGGCTGGACCCGGTGGGCGAGGGGTTCATGGACGATGTCCATGCGCAATGCGTCCGCAAGGGCGGCGATTTCATGCCCGCCGACAATGGCAGTTTCGTCTGCATGAGCGTGCCTTCGGACGCGGGCAAAAGCTGCGAGCGCGCCAGCCAGTGCCAGAGCGCCTGCCTGTCGCGGTCCCGTACCTGCGCGCCGGTCTTGCCGCTGCTGGGCTGCAACGACGTGCTGACCGACAGCGGACTGGCGGTGACCCAATGCGTCGACTGATGCTGGTGGTGGCGCTGCTGGGCGGCTGTCTGCAGGCGCCGGCGCCGGTGGCCTATCGCGATCCGGCGGCGGTGATCTCATCGACGACCGCCTTTGACCCGGCGCGGTTTCAGGGCGACTGGCAGGTGGTCGGCGCCTTTGGCGCCGGGGCGGCCTGCGGGGTGCTGGCGGAAAGCTGGGTGATCGAGAACGGCGCCTTTACCGTGCGGGGCACCGATTGCGCGGGCGGGCGGACGCGCGGGTTCGCGACGCGGGCGCGGCTGGTCGGGCCGGGGCGGCTGCTGCGGGCGACGCGGGGCGGGGAAGAGGCGCTCTGGGTCCTCTGGGTCGACGGCGACTACCGGATTGCCGCGATCGGCACGCCCTCGGGCGCCTTCGGGCGGATCATGGCGCGGCCCGGCGTCGCCCGTGCCGACCTGACCGAGGCGGCACGGCAGGTCCTTGATTTCAACGGCTATGACCTTTCGCAACTGCGGATGATGCGGTAGGGCCGCGCCTTCCCTGCCATTTCGGGCGGGCGCACGACCGTCCATTATCGAACATTTCCGGCGCTGCGGGGCGCCAGAGCAAACCAGACCTTATCCTTTTTCAACCTCGGCCCGTAGCCGCGCCAATATCTGCGGAAAGTCGCGCGCGCCTTCGTCTGCCTCGCGCACCAGCCAGTCGAAATGGGCCGAGATCGCGTCGATCCGCTGGCGGTCGCGAAAGGCGATGTAGTTGCGGCCAAGGTAGATGACCGCCAGCAGCGGGCCGAAGATGGTGACGGGCGCCGAAAACACCCGGCGCGCGTCATAGGCATAGATCCGCAGCGAGGGGTAGAGCTGGTCATAAAGCCCGGCCAGCCGGTCGATCTGTTCCAGCCGCAAGGCCCGGTCAAGGCCACGGTAATAGCCTTCGGCACGGGCCATCGCCTCAAGCTCGTGCAGCGGCAGGGCAATCTCATAGTCCGACCGCGCATCGCGCATCCAGCTCAGCCGGTCTTCCGAGGCGCCGATGGCCTGATCGGCGGTGCGGCCCAGCTGCGGCTCATACTCCCACCGCATCAGCGCCCGGGTCTTCAGCATGTCGGGCAGGGTCGCCGGAACATGGCGGATCTTGTAGCCCGCCGCCTCGCGGTGCCAGGCAAAGATCGTCTCGTCGATCAGGGCGCGCGGCGCCTCGGTGATCGTGGTCGCGGCGGCCAGCAGGTCGGCCAGCGGCTCGGGCCGTTCGGCCAGCCCCAGAAGCCAGTCGGCCGACACCGCCAGCGCCCCGGCACAGGCGGCCACCAGCTGGCCGTTCGGCAACCGGTCGCCGCCCCCGGCCAGAAGCTGGGTGATGGTCGACCGGTCGACCCCGGTGGCGCGGGCGATCTGGCTTTTGCTCATCCCCCGGTCGTCCAGCGCCCGGGCGAGGCGCTGGCGGAACAGGGCGCTGCGGTCGAGTTTGTTGAGTTTAGTCTCCATTTGCAGAATGTAATCCGATTTGTTGAGTTTGTCTTGAGAATGTTCAGAATGGCCCCGCCGAACCAGTCTGGTAGAATAGACTTATGTTCCGGGTGCTTCGGAGGGGAAGTTGAACCATCGTGCGTCGGGTGCGGTCGAATGGCCGACCCTGTTCCTGATTGTGGCCTGTTATCTGGCCTGGGGTCTGGCGATCAGCCTTCTGCCGTCTCTGTGGCTGCCCGCCGCGATCGCGCTGACCACCCTTGCCATGACGCTTTTCTCATCGCTGCAGCATGAGGTGCTGCATGGCCATCCGTTCCGCCACCGCCTGCTGAACGAGGCGCTGATGTTCCTGCCGATCGGCCTGTGCTTTCCCTATGGCCGGTTCCGCGACACGCATCTGGCCCATCACCGCGACGAACATCTGACCGACCCGTATGACGACCCCGAATCGAACTTTCAGGACCCGGCGGTCTGGGCGCGGTTGCCGGGGCCGGTGCGGCTGATCCTGACCTTCAACAACACGCTGCTGGGGCGGATGATCGTCGGGCCGGTGATCTCGTCCGTGATCTTCTATGCCGGGGACCTGCGCGCCATTGCGGCGGGCAACCGGGCGATCCTGCGCGACTGGATCCTGCATTTCGTCGGGCTGATCCTGCTGGTGCAGGTCCTGCAGGCGGCGCCGATGCCGGGCTGGGCCTATCTTCTGTCGGCCTACCTCGCGCTGTCGGTCCTGAAAATCCGCACCTTTCTGGAACATCGGGCCCATGATCTGGCGCGGGCGCGCACGGTGATCATCGACGGCGGGCACATCCTGCCGTTTCTCTTTCTGAACAACAACCTGCATGTCGTCCACCACGCCAGACCCGGCGTGCCCTGGTACCGGCTGCCCGCCCTTTACCGGTCGCAGCGCGAGGAATATCTCAGGCGGAACGAGGCCTATCACTATGCCTCTTACGCCGAGATCTTCCGCCGCTATTTCCTGAAGCCCAAAGACCCGGTGCCGCATCCCCTGCGGCCGGGCGGTCAGTAGATCCGGCGAAAGGTCGGCACCGGCCCGGAATTGTCGAAGAACGGCACGCTGGCGGGCGCGGGCAGCGCGCCGGTGCCGCAGTTGCCGAGAAAGGTCGCAAGCTCGGCCAGCACCACCTCGGTGATGAAGGGCAGGTTCAGGGCGCGGGCCTCGGACAAGGCGACCCAGTGCAGATGCGAAAGCTCGCCCGAGGCGCGGGCGAAGTCGTCGGGATCGCCGGTCAGGGCGGCGGCGTCGGCCAGAAAGAACCGCGCGTCAAAGCGGCGCGGGCGGCCCGGCGGGGTGATGGCGCGAAAGAAGAACCGCAGGGCCGCGGCCGAGGGGCCAAGGCCCGGGGCGGCGAACCCCGCCCATCCGGCGGGGCCGGGGGCCGCAAGGGTCAGGCCGGTCTCCTCCCACAACTCGCGGATGGCCGCGACGGCAAGCGCGCCCGCAAGGCCCGGTGCGGCCCATTGGTCAAGCCGCGCCACGCAAGTTGCGCCGAGGCCGGCGGCCAGCCGGACATCGGCGTCGGCCGCATCAAGCCCGCCGCCCGGAAAGACATATTTCGACGGCATGAAGGCGGCGCCGGCGCCACGCTGGCCCATCAGCACCCGGGCGCCGTCGGCCGCGCGGCGGATCAGAAGGACGGTCGCGGCCGGGCGGGGCAGGTCGGCCCCGGGCTCAGACATCAGGATCCGTCCCGAACCCGTGCATCCGCTTGGCCCATTGCAGGGCGATCAGCGCGCCCTTGAAGCGCGGCAGCAGCAGCAGTGCCAGCGTGATGCAGCCCGCCATGAAGATCGCCATCAGCGTCCAGGGCGAGGGGCGGAACCTGACGAAGACCCACATCAGCAGCGGTGCCATAAGATGGCCGACGATCAGGATCGTCATGTAGGCCGGGCCGTCGTCGGCGCGGTGGTGGTGCAGTTCCTCGCCGCAGGCGGGACAGGCGGGCCGGACCTTGAGATAGCGTTCCAGCATGCGGCCCTTGCCGCAGGCCGGGCAGCGGCCCAGCCAGCCGCGCAGCAGCGCGGGTTTCAGCGGGCGGTCGGGGGTATCGGGCAGGGTCACGGCGGTCATCAGTCACCTTTGGCGGTTGCCCCGGCATAACAGGGAAGGCGGCAAAGGGGAATGGCGGGCGGGGGGCGGGGGCGCGCAAAACCTCGCCGCGACGGAAATCCGCCTTGCCCGCGTTTGACTGACATGAGCGGCCGGACAGGCTGGCCGCCACCAAGGAGAGACTGATGAAAAACGCGACATTTGCAGCGCTTCTGGTTTTTGGCGGCATCGCCGCGGCACCGGCCCTTGCCTTTCCGGGTGACGGCATGGGTGGGCCGGACTTCGACTTCGCCACGGTCGACAAGAACAGCGACGGCCAGATCAGCAAGGACGAGCTTGACGCCTTTCACGCCGCCCGCCTGGCCGAGGTCGACAAGAACAGCGACGGTTTCGTGACGGTCGAGGAGCTGACCGCCCAGATGCAGGCGCGCATGGCCGACCGGATCGCCAAGATGGCCAAGCACATGATGGTCGACCGCGACGATGACGGCGATGGCAAGCTGAGTGCCGCCGAGATGGCGCCGGGCGCCCGCGCCGGCGACATGTTCGCCCGCGTCGACACCAACAGCGACGGCCAGATCAGCAAGGACGAGATGGCCGCCGCCAAGGCCAGGATGCAGGAACATCGTCAGGGCCGTGGCCGTCACCACCGGGGTGACGGGCCGATGGGCGGTTTCTGGGGGCCTGACGGCAATCAGTGATCGCAGCCCCCCGCCGGGGGATTTGCAGCCGGGCCTGCCGTCATTCGTGCGGGCCCGGTTTGCAGAGAGGTGTGATGGGGTCTATGGATCGGGTCCATGAATGTTGCGCAGGACGATCGTGGTGCGGACGAGCGGTTGCTGGCGGCCTACGCGGCGGGCGACCCTGCGGCGCCGCGGGCGCTGACCGACAGGTTCGCGCCCTTTGCCTATCGGCTGGCGCGGCGGATGCTGGCGGATGCGGCCGAGGCCGAGGATGTGGCGCAAGAGGCGATGATCCGGCTCTTCCGCGCCGCGCCCGGCTGGCGCCCGGGCGAGGCGCGGGTGACAAGCTGGCTTTACCGGGTGACGGCCAATCTGGCGACCGACCGGTTGCGGCGTCAGCGGGGTGTCGCGCTGGACGAGGCGGCCGAGGTGCGCGACAGTGCGCCCCTGCCCGAGGACCGGCTGACCGCGCAGGCGCGGGCGGATGCGCTGGACCGGGCGCTGACGTCACTGCCGGAACGCCAGCGGCTGGCGGTGGTGCTGCGGCATATCGAGGGGCTCGCAAATCCCGAAATTGCCGCCATCATGGAGATTGGCGTCGAGGCGGTGGAAAGTCTGTTGGCGCGGGGCAAGCGGGCGCTGAAAGAGGCGCTGTCGGGTCAGCGCGAGGCTTTGGGCTATGAGGCAGGATAGGGCGATGGATGACGAACTTGAGATGATGTTCGCGGCGGCCGCCGATCAGCCGCTGCCCGCCGGGCTAAGCGCCCGGATCCTGGCCGACGCCGAGGCGCTGCAACCCCGCCGCGCGACCCTGGCCCCGCCGCGCGCCCCGTCGCTCGCCGCGCGCCGCCCGACCGGGGGCGCCTTCGGGCTGTTGCAGACCATCGGCGGCTGGCGCGGGGCGACAGGCCTGACGGCGGCAATGCTGGCCGGCCTCTGGGTCGGGCTTCGCGATCCGGGCGGCTGGGTCGGCATGGCGACGGCCGGAGAGGTGATCGAACTGATGCCCGGGGCCGACAACCCCTATCTTGGGGCCGAGGAGAGCTGAGATGACGGAAGGCACAGAGGTTTCGGCCGGCACGCCCGGGGCAGGGCGCGGCGTCAAGGTCGCGCTGATCCTGTCGCTGGCGCTGAACCTGGCGATCGGCGGGCTGGTCGTCGGTGCGGCGCTGGGTGGCCACCGGGTCAGGCCGGGGATGATGATGGGCCCGGACGTGGGCTTCGGCCCGCTGACCGGCGGCCTGACGCGCGAGGATCGCCGTGCGCTGCGCCAGCGGTTCGAGATGGCGGCACCGGATTTTCACGGCGAACGGTCGGCCAATGCCGCCGACTTCCGCGCCCTTGCCGGCCTTCTGCGCGCTGATCCCTTTGATCCCGCCGCCGCCGAGGCGATTCTGGCGCGGCAGGGCGAGCGGATGCGCGAACGGCTGGGGCAGGGGCGCAAGGTATTTCTGGACTATATCGCCAGCCTGACGCCCGCCGCCCGCGTCGCGCTGGCCGACCGGATCGAACGGCAGCTGAAGGGGCGGCGTCCGTAGCCTCGGATTCCGGTCACGCCCTTTTCCGGCCCCGTCCCGTCCGGCCCGGCATCCGGGAAATGACCGCACCGCCCAAGTCGGCAGGGGCAAGTGACCCCGCCGCCGCGCGCCGTCCCCACCCGCACCGCCCGGTCGCACAAAGCGGCCGGGCAGCACCTGCCCCTCCCCCGGGGGCTGGCGCTGCCCTTTGTTGCGGGGGCCGCGGCGGTCCCGGGGCGGCGTTCCCGCGTGAGCGGGGCCGCCCTTCCACTCGAAGATCGGCCTTTTCCGCTCAGCCCGACGTTGGCGGACAGGACTGCATCGCCTCGCCTGGCAGGGGCCATCGCCCCTGCCGCCGCGTGCCATTCCCGCCCGCACCGCCCGGTCGCCCAAAGCGACCGGGCAGCGCCTGCCCCTGCGGGGGGCTGGCGCTTCGCGCCATCCGGGGCAGGCGCCGCCCTCTGTTGTGAGAGGCTGAGGCGGTCCCCG
>CAZORV010000073.1:0-14016 GCA_964582215.1 uncultured Frigidibacter sp. | reverse complement strand
CCGACGCCGGGCTGAGCGGGACAAGCCGATCTTCCGGTGGAAGAGCGGCCCCGCTCACGCGGGAACGATGCCCGGTGACCGCCTCTCACCCGCACAACAGAGGGCAGCGCCCGCCCCGGGTGGCGCGAAGCGCCAGCCCCCCACAGGGGCAGGCGCTGCCCGGTCGCTTTGGGCGACCGGGCGGTGGGGGTGGGACCGGCGTGTGGCGGCAGGGTCACGGGCCCCTGCCGACTGAGGCGGCGCTGTTCCCTTCCCCGACGCCCCGCTCATGCGGGAACGTCTCCCGCAGATCGTCTCGGCGGACAGAACCGAGGGCGGCGCCAGCCCCCCGCAGGGGCAGTGCGGGTGGGACCGGTCCGTGACGGCAGGGTCACGGGCCCCTGCCGACTGAGGCCGGTTTGACCTTGCCCCAACGCCGGGCCGGGCGGACAAGGCCGATCTTCAGCTTGAAGGCGGGCCCCTGTCATCCGGAGAGGCCGTATCGTGACCGCCTCGGCCCGCACCCACCGGGGGCCTCGCGTTCCGGGGGCAGGGCGGGCGCGGCCCGGCGGTTATGCCGGGTCGCTCCAGAGCCCCTCGAACTCGCGCCACTCGCCCTTGCTCATGCCCGAGCTTTCCTGGGTCACGAGCTCGCCCCTGAGGCGGCGTTTCAGGACCTCGATCGCCTTGCCGGACAGGGTCGCACCCCCCAGCCGGTAATCCTCGAACGCCGCATAGGCCAGCGGCACCCAGTCCCTGACGATCCGGCACATTTCTTCGGCATAGACCCGGATTTCATACTGGGCATGGGCGTCGGCCCGCAGGCGCAGGAAATGGAAAAGGTTGTGCAGGTCGACCTTCCAGTACCATTGGGTATAGACGTTGGCGGGCAGGTTCATCCGGGCCAGCTCGCGCGCAAGGCCCTGCTGGCCGTCCTGGCTCAGCATCGCCTCGTAATGGTCATAGCTTCGCATCGCATCATCGCGCAGCATGTCCAGAACCCGCTGCGCCTCGTCGCCCTGCAGCATCTCGCCCCGGCCCTGATTGTTGACCGTCGACTGCGCCGCCAGCTGTTCGGGCGCCGGGATGTAGAACTCGCGGTCGAGGATCGAATAGCGGGCCGAATATTCGTTCACGTTGGCGGTGCGGTGGCGGATCCACTGGCGGGCGACGAAGACCGGCAGCTTGACGTGGAACTTGACCTCGCACATCTCGAACGGGGTCGAGTGCCAGTGGCGCATCAGATAGCGGATCAGCCCCTCGTCATTCTGCACCGCCTTGGTTCCGCGCCCATAGCTGACGCGCGCCGCCTGGGTGATGGCGGCATCGTCGCCCATATAGTCGATGACGCGGACCAACCCGTGGTCAAGCACCGGATGGGCGACATACAGATGATCCTCCATCCCCGGCGCGGTGGCCCGCAGGGTCGGGCGCGTCTGGCTGCGGGCCTCGGCGATCTCGGCCTGTTGTTCAGGGGTAAGCGTCATGGGGCAGCCTCCGGTCATCGAATCGCGTGCCACTATATATCGGCGACCGGCGCATGATAGCCGCTAGGGATTGAATTCCTGCCCGGTTCCGGATTTTGTGCTATCAATGTCTGACAGGCGCCGCAGGGGGGCACATGACGATCCGCTATCTGCATACGATGATCCGGGTTCTGGACCTTGACCGGACCATGGCCTTCTTCCGGCTTCTCGGCCTTGAGGAAACCCGCCGGTGGGAGAATGAGGGCGGCCGTTTCACCCTGGTCTTCATGGCGCCGCCGGGCCAGCCGGACTGCCCGGTCGAGCTGACCTTCAACTGGGACGGCGACAGCGGCCTGCCGTCCGACAGCCGGCATTTCGGCCATCTGGCCTATGAGGTCGACGACATCCACGCCACTTGCGCCCATCTGATGGCGAACGGCGTCACCATCAACCGGCCGCCGCGCGACGGGCGGATGGCCTTTGTCCGCTCGCCCGACAATGTCTCGGTCGAGCTGCTGCAAAAGGGGGCGGCGCTGGCGCCGGCGGAACCTTGGGCCAGCATGGCCAACACCGGGCACTGGTAGGGCTTTTGCTGGCCGGCCTGTCGGCGGCCGGGGCAAAGGCGGCGCCCTGCTGGATGGCGCTGGCCGTGGGGCTTGACGTCTCGGGCTCGGTCGACCGGCATGAATACGGGCTGCAGACCGGCGGACTGGCGGCGGCACTGATGGACCGTGACGTTCAGGCGGCGATCTTTGCGGTGCCGGGCGCGCATGTCGCCCTGACGGTCTATGAATGGAGCGGCCCGTCAAGCCAGCGGATGATCCTGCCCTGGGTGGCGATCACCGATCCGGCGGCGCTGGCCGGCGCGGCCGGGGTGATCGGCGCCCATCCGCGCTACCCCGACGGGCGGATGACGGCAGTGGGGGCGGCGATGGTCTACGGCGACGCGCTTTTGGCCGGGCAGCCCGGTTGCGCCCGCCGGACCCTCGATCTTGCCAGCGACGGGATCAACAATATCGGGCCCTTGCCGGGCAGCATCGCGCTGGCGGGCGGCGCGACCGAAACGGTGAATGCGCTGGTGATCGCCGAACCCGGCGAGGGTCGCTTTCCCGGCCTCGATCCGCCGCTTGAGGATCTTGCCGACTGGTACCGGGCGGCGGTGATCCGGGGGCCGGGGGCCTTTGTCGAGCGGGCCGAGGGATTTCCGGATTTCGCCCGGGCGATGCGGCGCAAGCTTTTGCGCGAACTTGCGCGGCCGCTGGCCAAGGCACCGGGCGCACCCGCCGCAGCGGAGATTGCCGTCGCGGGCGAATAGCGGCAAGCGGTGGCGGAAGATGCCCCGGCCCGCGCCGACAGCAGAGAGCGAACGGCCGGGCGCCTATGGAAACGCCGCCGCGTGACGGCCAAAGTTTGCGCAAAAAACGGGCGGCGCCCGCCGGGGCCGGGCGGTGCGGGCGGACCAGCGCGCTGCAGCGGGGTCGCAGCCCCCCACCGACCGGGGCTGCGCGGGACAAGCCGATCTTCCAGTGTAAGAGCGGCCCCGCTCATTTGGGACCGTCGCCCCGGGATCGCCTCAACGCGCACAAAATGGGTTGGTGCCTGCCCACGGGCTTCGGGCTCCGGAGGCGGTGCGTGCGAGCACGCACCCTACCGCTGCCCCCGCCGGGTTGAGCGGGATCAGCCGATCTTCCGGTGGAAGAGCGGCCCCGCTCATGTGGGAACCTTTCCCGGGAACCATCTCAGCGCGCGCAGCAGAGGGCAGTGCCTGCCCCGGGATGGCGCGAAGCGCCAGCCCCCGGCAGGGGCAGGCGCTGCCCGGTCGCTTTCGGCGACCGGGCGGTGCGGGTGGGGACGGCTTGCGGCGGCAGGGTCACTTGCCCCTGCCGACTGAGACCGGGCGGTCCCTGTTCCCAACGCAGGGCTGAGCGGGAAGAGCCGATCTTCCAGTGGAAGAGTGGCCCCGCTCATGCGGGAACGGTTTTCCGGGGGCCGTCTCAACGCGCAAAAAGTGGGGTAGCGCCTGCCCACGCGCTTCGGGCTCCGGAGGCGGTGCGTGCGAGCACGCACCCTACCGAAGAGCCCGCACAGCTTTTTTCTCGGACGCCGGGCTGAGCGGAAAAGGCCGATCTTCCGGTGGAAGAGCGGCCCCGCTCATGTTGGAACGCCGGCCCGGGACCGCCTCAACCCGCACCAACAGAGGGCAGCACCTGCCCCGGATGGCGCGAAGCGCCAGCCCCCCGGGAGGGGCAGGCGCTGCCCGGTCGCTTTGGGCGACCGGGCGGAGCGGGTGGCGCCGGCGAGCAGCGGCAGGGTCGCCCGCCCCTGCAGACTGAGACCGGGCGGTCCCTGTTCCCAACGCAGGGCTGAGCGGGAAAAGCCGATCTTCCAGTGGAAGAGTGGCCCCGCTCATGCGGGAACGGTTCCCCGGGGACCGTCTCAACGCGCAAAAATTGGGTAGTACCTGCCCACGCGCTTCGGGCTCCGGAGGCGGTGCGTGCGAGCACGCACCTACTGCAGAACCCGCACAGCTTTTTCCCGGACGCCGGGCTGAGCGGGATCAGCCGATCTTCCGGTGGAAGAGCGGCCCCGCTCATGTGGGAACCTTTCCCGGGGACCATCTCAGCGCGCGCAGCAGAGGGCAGTGCCTGCCCCGGATGGCGCGAAGCGCCAGCCCCCGGGAGGGGCGGGCGCTGCCCGGTCGCTTTGGGCGACCGGGCGGTGCGGGTGGCGCCTGCGCGCAGCGGCAGGGTCGCAGGCCCCTGCCGACTGAGGCGTCGCGCCCCCTTCCACCAACGCCGGGCCAAGCGGGACGCGCCGACCTTCCCGTGGGAAGGCAGCCTGCATACGCAAATGCGCCGTCCTGCGACCGCCTCACCCGGCAGCCACGAAGGGCGGCACGAAACCCCGGCCGTCCGGACGCGCCTTACCGGTGAAAACATGTGCGGCCGCGAACCCGATCGCCCCTGCCGGGATCGTCGGTGCCAGGCCAGGGCCCTTTGACCGGCGCCGCAAAGCGCAACCCAGGTCCGGCGACCCGCAATCTCGCGCCTCGGCCCCGGCTGCGCCGTCGGCTGGTCGGCGCCTGTTCGGGCAAGCCGCACGAGCCGGCAACGATGCGGGCGCTAATAGATATACCGGATCTGGTCGCCCCAGTAGCGCTCCATCCGGCGCAGCAGGCCGTTCACCTGTTCCAGCCCGTCAAGACCCAAAAGCCCCCTGCCCGCCATCCCGTCGGCATGACGGCCAAACAGTGCCAGCACCTGATTGCGCACCCGCACGCCCTCGGCCGTCAGCCGGACCCTGACCGAACGGCGGTCAAGTTCGGACCGTTCATGGTGCATATAGCCAAGTTCAACCAGCTTCTTCAGATTGTAGGACACGTTCGAGCCCTGATAGTAGCCACGGCTTTTCAGCTCGCCCGCCGTCACCTCATTCTCGCCGATATTGAACAGGAGCAGTGCCTGAACCGCGTTGATCTCCAGCTGGCCGGTCCGCTCGAACTCGTCCTTGATCACGTCGAGCAGCAGCCGGTGCAGACGTTCCAAGAGGCCCAGCGTATCAAGATAGCCGGTCAGATAGCCGGGCCGGGCAAGATCGGACAGGGGCGCCTGCAGGGTCATCACAATACTCCGTCGAAAGGCATTGCGCAGACCATGGCGCGGAAACGCCAAATTTCGGTTAAGGCCGGATGAGCGCGCCGCGCGGGCCTCAGAGACCGATCTGCCGGGTTCTGGCATGGCGGGCGATATCGCCCAGAAGTGCGGCAAACCCCGCCGGGGGCACACCGGCCCCGGTGATCCAGCCGTAAAGGTCCTGATCATTCTCGCCCAGCAGCCGGTCGTAAAGCGCCAGCACCTCATCCGGCATGGCGGGCAGATGGGCATCGGCATAGGGCCCGAGGATCAGGTCCATCTCCTTCATCCCGCGCCGCCAGCTGCGCATCTGCAGCCGCTTCAGCCGGTTTTCGTGACTTTCAGCCGCCGATTTGACCCCCGACATGTCGCACCCCCCGGTTCGCGCTTGCAGAACGGACCCTCCCTCCATAAGACCTGAGGCCGGGATTGACAAACCGGAGCGGACCCATGGGCATTTTGTCGGACAGGCTCGCGCGGGTGAAGCCCTCGCCCACCATCGCTGTCAGCACCAAGGCGGCAGAACTGGCGGCGGCGGGCAAGGATGTCATCGGCCTCGGCGCCGGAGAACCCGATTTCGACACGCCAGAGAACATCCGCGACGCCGCCAAGCGGGCGATCGATCAGGGCAAGACCAGATATACCGCGGTCGACGGCATCCCGGCGCTGAAGGCCGCGATCTGCGCCAAGTTCCGGCGCGAGAACGGGCTGAGTTATGTGCCCGCGCAGGTGACGGTCGGCACCGGGGGCAAGCAGATCCTTTATAACGCGCTGATGGCCACGCTGAACGAAGGCGACGAGGTCATCATTCCCGCGCCCTACTGGGTCAGCTATCCCGATATGGTCCTTCTGGCGGGCGGCACGCCGGTGCCGGTCGTGGCCGGGATCGAGACCGCGTTCAAACTGACGCCCGCCCAGCTGGAAGCGGCGATCACCCCCCGGACCAAGTGGTTCATCTTCAACAGCCCCTCGAACCCGACGGGCGCCGGCTATACGGCGGCCGAGCTGAAGGGGCTGACCGACGTTCTGATGCGCCATCCCCATGTCTGGGTGATGTCGGACGACATGTATGAACATCTGGTCTTTGACGATTTCAAGTTCACGACCCCGGCCGAGATCGAGCCCGGCCTGTACGACCGGACGCTGACCTGCAACGGCGTGTCCAAGGCCTATGCGATGACCGGCTGGCGGATCGGCTATGCGGCCGGGCCGGTCGCGCTGATCAGGGCGATGGGGACGATCCAGTCGCAATCGACCTCGAACCCAAGCTCGGTCTCGCAATATGCGGCGCTTGAGGCGCTGGAAGGGCCGCAGGAGTTTCTGGCGCCGAACCGCGCGCTGTTCCAGCGGCGGCGCGATCTGGTGGTGTCGATGCTGAACCAGGCCAAGGGCATCCGCTGCCCGCGCCCCGAAGGCGCCTTCTACGTCTATCCCGACATTTCCGGCTGCATCGGCAAGACTTCGGCCGGTGGCAGGCTGATTGCCGATGACGAGGCGTTCGTCACGGCGCTGCTGGAAGAGACCGGCGTTGCGGTGGTCTTCGGCGCGGCCTTCGGCCTGTCGCCCAACTTCCGCGTCAGCTATGCGACGTCCGAGGCAGTTCTGGAAGAGGCTTGTCGGCGCATACAGGGCTTTTGCGCCGGGCTGCGGTAAGAGGGGGGCAGGGCCATGCAGGACTATTACTTCCGCGCCCGCGACAACGGCGCCGCCGTCTTCCGCATCGACACCGAAAGTCGCCAGCGGCGGCTGGACATGGAACAGATTGCGGTGGTCAATATCCGCAACGGCGAGGTCAAGCCGCAGGGCGAGCGCAAGCTGTCGCCCGAGGATCAGGCCGCGATCCGCGCCTGGATGGAGGAGCGGACCGCCGCCCTGGCCCGCCGCGAGATCGACGATATCCTGCGCACGGTCGATCATCTGAACCAGACCGCCCACTGGGCCCAGACCCGCGCCACCGACGCCGAACTGCAATTGGTCACCGACCCGCTGCTGATGGCCATGCACGACCTGCGCGCCGTCCTGGTCCGGCGGGCCGCCGATCGCGACTGAGGCACCGGGCGGCTATTCGGCGCGGCGAACCTCGGTCACGCGCATGCCAAGGCTGGTCACGATGCCGGTGACGGTCAGCCGGTCGCCCGCCTGCAAGCCACGCCAGACCGCCTCGTCAAGACTGCAAAGACGCGAGATCCTTGCGGGTTGACCCGGGCGGGCAACCAGCACCGTCCGGTCACAGCCCCGCATCCGGCTGAATGCGCCGGGATCGGTCACCAGAACCTCGGCACGTTCGACATGGCCGGTCGGCAGGAACGACAAAAGCCATGGCAGGCCGCTTTGCACCGCCGGTCCGACGAATGCGACGGCCAGTCCGGCCAGCACCAGCGCCCGCAGCGCGCGGCGTCCGGGCGAAGTGCGCAGGACGGCGCCGGTGGCCGGGTTCATCAACCGGCTGGTGACGCCGGCAAACCCGAAGGCGACAAGCGCCACGACTGCCAGCACCTCGACCGGCCAGAGGTGCCCGGCCCATTGGGCAAAGCCCGGCGCGGGCAGCCAGCTGAAATATTGCGGCGGACCGGCGCCCAGCGTCGGGATCGGCAGCAACAGCGCAAGTGCAAGCCGATGCCGCAGCCGCGCCCGGTCCGATGCATAGTGCGTCGTCCAGTGGTAGCCCGGCGGCCGCTGCCCGGCGGGCATGTCGCCGATCCGCGCTGCAAAGCCCGGATAGAGATACGAGGCGGTGTAAAGCCCGGCAAAGACCAGCAGCGCGACGACAACCAGCCAGTCCGGGATCAGGCCCTTTGTCGGCGATCGCGGCTCTTCGACAAGGTCAAAGAATACCAGCGCCATGCCCAGCGGCACGGCGAAGTGAAAGATCAGCCGCGCCGTCCGCGCATGGCCGACACTGTCGCTCCGGGTCAGGAACCGGTGGCTGGCGGGCACCAGCAGGCCGACCGCCGCAACTGCGGCCAGCAGGGCGCAGGCGATCATGAACAAGGACTCGGCCAAAGTGCCCTCGACCGAAGGCGCCACGACCAGACCCGCCGCCGTCAGAAACAGCAGGACGACCGACAGCACGCGGGTGAAGGCAGCTATCAGGATTTGCAGGTTGAACAGAAACGCTCGGATCAATGTCATGGTTCAATGCCGGATCATCGGCACGACCCTACCGTTGATTGTGACCCGAGCAAGGCCGAAGCGTGATCTGACCCTGCGGTCCGACCTCTCAGCCGCCCGTCAGCGCCGCCTGCCGCACGATCACCTCGGCCTGGCGGATCGAGGCGATGTCGACCAGACGCCCCTTGTAGACCGCAGCACCCGCGCCCTCGGCCTTGGCCCGTTCCATGGCGGCCAGAATCTCGCGCGCCTCGGCGATCTGGGCTTCGGACGGGGTGAAGACCTCGTTCGCAAGGGCGATCTGCTTGGGATGGATCGCCCATTTGCCGACCATGCCCAGCGTCGCCGACCGCCGCGCCTGCGCGCGAAACCCCTCATCGTCGGAAAAGTCGCCGAACGGACCGTCGACCGGCAGCAGGCCGTGCGTCCGGCAGGCGGCGACGATGGCGGTGGTTGCCCAGTGCCAGGGGTCGGACCAATGCCGGGCGCCGTCCTTCAGCATGTAATAATTGTCCTGGGTCCCGCCAATGCCGGTCGTCTGCATCCCCATGCTGGCGGCAAAATCCGCGGCACCAAGGCTCATGGCCTGCAGGCGGGGCGAGGCGGCGGCGATTTCCTCAACATGGGCGATCCCGGCGGCGGTTTCGATGATCACCTCCAGGCTGATCCGCTTTTGCCGCAGCTTTGCCGCCTCGATCCCGCTGACCAGCGCATCGACGGCATAGACATCCGCCGCGCAGCCGACCTTGGGGATCATGATCTGGTCGATCCGGTCCCCCGCCTCTTCCAGAACCTCGACAAGGTCACGGTACCAGAAGGGCGTGTCGAGGCCGTTGATCCGGACCGACAGATATTTGTTGCCCCAGTTCACCTCGTTGATCGCGCGGATGATCGACTTGCGGGCCTCGGGCTTGTCGGCCGGCGCCACCGAATCCTCAAGATCAAGGTTGATCACATCCGCCGCCGAGGCCGCCATCTTTTCAAACAACGCCGGGCGCGATCCGGGACCGAACAGCTGGCAGCGGTTCGGGCGGGCGGGGGCGGCGGGTTGCAGGCGAAAGCTCATCGGTATCTCGCAAGTTTATGTCGGATTGACTTGTCCGTTTGGTATTATATTGCCGAGCCCCGGGCAAGGTGATTTTGCAGGCGCAGCAATCCCGGCGCTGCACCGCAACGTCAACCGGCCCTGCCATCTTGACCTTGACGGGCCGGGGCTTCTCGCCCAAGACCCACGCAGCGACTTGTGGTGACGGGCAATCGCCCGACCTTTGACGACAGGAGAACAGCATGCGCACCGTCTATGTGAACGGAAACTGGCTGCCCGAAGATCAGGCGACGGTCTCGGTCTTTGACCGGGGCTTCCTGATGGCCGACGGCGTTTACGAGGTGACGACGGTTCTTGACGGCAAGCTGATCGACTTTCCCGGCCATATCGCCCGCCTCGCCCGCAGCATGGCCGAACTTGACATGGCAGGCCCCTGGACCGAGGCCGAGCTTCTGGACATCCACCGCCGGATCGTCGCGCTGAATGGCGTGACCGACGGCCGGGTCTATCTGCAGGTCACGCGCGGCAATCCCGGCGACCGCGACTTTCTGTTCCCCGACCCCGAAAAGGTTGCGCCGACGCTGGTGATGTTCACCCAGGCGACCGGCCGCCCCGAAGACAGCGGCGACGCCCGGCGCGGGCTGAAGGTCGTCTCGGTCGACGACATCCGCTGGGGCCGCCGCGACATCAAGACCGTGCAACTGCTCTACCCCTCGATGGGCAAGATGATCGCCAAGAAGGCGGGGGCCGACGACGCCTGGTTCGTTCAGGACGGGCTGGTGACCGAGGGCACCTCGAACAACGCCTGGATCATCAAGAACGGCAAGATCGTCACCCGCGGCCTGTCGCACGACATCCTGCACGGCATCACCCGCGCGACGCTGATGCGCTTTGCCGCCGAGTCGCAGATGGAGGTCGAGGAGCGCAGCTTTACCCTGGCCGAGGCACAGGCCGCCGACGAGGCCTTTGTCACCTCGGCCTCGGCCTTCGTCATGCCTGTGGTCGAGATCGACGGCGTGAAACTTGGCGACGGCGCCCCCGGCCGCCTGACCCGGCGCCTGCGCGAGATCTATCTGGACGAAAGCCGCAAGGCCGCACTTTAGCCGGCGCCCCCGGGGCGGCCGGGACCCGGTCCGCTGATCCGGCGCGGTCAGCGGACGCGGTCATCCTTGATCCTCTCGCCTTGCGCCGCGCCCCTCTCGTCGTCGGTGAGAGTCGGACCGGCGCGCCTCCGCGCTTCCGCCGCGCCGCGCGTCAGTCCGACCATGCCCCGGACGCAAAGCGCGCTGACGCCAAATCCCGACAGCCAGATCAGTGTCAGCGGGTCGAAGCCCATGCTGCCGATCATGCCGGTGAAGACCAGCGAACAGCCCCCCGAGAAAAGCGCGATGATCAGCAGTATGATGAACCCGACTGCGCGCATCATGAAACTCCGTACTGTGCCAGGCGGGCAGCGCGAGAGGCGTCGCGGCGGGCCCGGGCGGCCGCGTCCCGATAGAACAGGTTATACGTGTCGAAGGGGATGATCCGGCCTTCCGGGGTCACGAAATGGACGCAGCTGCGCTTGACCCGGGACAGACAGAAATTATGGGGATCGAGAAACTCGACGATGGCGACCCGGAACAGGTTGTCATAGCCGATTTCGGCCGGCACCTCGATCTCGGGCAGGCAGCAGAGCAGCGCCTCCAGCCGCTCGGCCACGTTGTGCTGAACGCTCGACAGCGAGAAGAAGTCGAATATCCGCCGCCGCAGTTCCGGGAACTTCTCGAATGTCACGGTATTGGGCGCCGCGTCGACCAGCATGTCGCGCGGCAAAAGGCCGGTGATCGGCACAAGGGCCGCGCCCTGGCGAAGCCCGTAGCCGATCGAGATGGATTCGGGGTTGCAGGGCAAGGGGATCATGTCGGCCGCCCCGAACGGATTGTCACCGGCGATCACCGCGCGGCGCACATCGGACAGAAGCGCGCGGTGGCGCCCGGCCTGAAACCCGTCATTGCGACCGGCGTCCTGAATCGGCTGAAAGGTCACGCCACGCACGCAGCGCCAGCCCAGCGCGTGATTGATGATGTCGCCGACCTCGCCGTCATTCAGGCCCTTGCGGATGGTGGCGACCAGGGTGGTGGAAATCCCGGCCGCCTCCAGATTTTCAAGCGCCTGCTGGCGGATGCGGGTCAGATCGGCGCCGCGAAGATCGCGGTGTACCTCGGGGCGCAGGGAATCGAACTGCAGATAGACCTCGAACCCCGGCTTCAGCGCCGCCAGTTCGGCGACGAACGCCTTGTCCCGGGCGATCCGCAGGCCGTTGGTGTTCAGCATCAGATGCCGGATCGGTCTGGATTTGGCCAGGTGAAGGATCTCGACGATCTGCGGATGCAGGGTCGGCTCGCCGCCGGAAATCTGCACCAGATCAGGTTCGCCCTCGCTGGCGACCAGCGCATCCAGCATCGCCGCGACCTCGTCCAGCGTGCGCATTCCCTTGTGCAGCGGCGACGACCCCGCGAAACAGACCGGGCAGGTCAGGTTGCAATGATCCGTGACCTCGATGATGGCGAGGCAGGAGTGCTGTTCGTGGTCCGGGCAAAGGCCGCAGTCGTAGGGGCAGCCGTCATGGATGCCGGTCTGCGCCGTCTCGGGCCGGTCGCCGGGCTTGATCCAGTCGAGACTGGCCTTGTAATAGGCGGCGTCGGTCGAAATCAGCGCCTTTTGCACGCCGTGGGTGCGGCAGCGTTTCTGATACCAGACCTCGTCGCCGGTGATCAGGATCTTGGTCGGCACGGGCGCAAGACAGACCTCGCACAGGGAAACGGTCTGGCCATGGAAAAGATAGGGCGCGGATTTACGTTCAAACATGACGGCCTTTGAAAATCATCGTCGCAGCATAGGCGAGAAGTGCCAGCGCCGTGAGGTGGAAAATATTGAGCGGCCCGAGGACGGCCGGATAGGGTTTCAGCCATTCCCAGGCAAAGCGTTGCGCGGCATAGTAGCCGACGGTCAGGTAAAATCCGTTTCGCATGAAGAAGCGCGACCGGCGGTTCAGCGCGGCAAGGGCTGCGGCCAGAAACAGCGCCATCGCGGCGGATTCGTACAGCTGGACCGGATGGCGCGCGACCCCGTCGCCGAAGTCATGGCCCCAGGGCAGGGTCGTCGCCGTTCCATAGGTGTAGTCCGGCAGCCCCGCCAGAAAGCAGCCGATCCGCCCGACCGCGACCCCGGTGCAGAAGGCGGGCACGAAGACGAGCCCGGTGCTGCCGCCCACCCCGCGCCGGGCCTTGAACAGCTCGACCGCCGCGATGGCGCCAGCAAGCGCGCCGATGATGCTGCGGCCGACGCCCGGCGATCCGGTCAGCAAAAGGTTCGCCGTGCCGATGCCGTAACCCCCCAGCACCGCGCCGCCGACCAGCGCCAGCACATAGCCGCGCCCCAGCCGTTCCACGACCAGGGCCTGATCCCTTAGCCGCCAGCGATAGACGAAGGCGGTCATCAGAAACGACAGGGCGGCACTGACAATGTCGAACAGCAGGTGAACGGGCAATCGGGGCCTCGGCTTGGTCGGTTGGCGGCAGTCTGGGGCGCGCGGCACCGGGCGCGCAAGCGCGAACAACCGATGGCGGTCCGAAATGCCGGATTTTCCCGCTCAGGCAGCGGTCTGCGCGACCTGCAGCGCCACCGCGGCGTACAGCACCATGCTGGCGGCCAGAACCAGAATGTGCCAGGCGGTGTAGTGAAAGGGCAGCCGGTCGAACAGGTAAAGCCCGACGCCGAGCGTGTAGAGAAGCCCGCCGGTGACGATCAGGGCAAAGACCGCCGGCGGCAGATGGGCGATGAAGTCGCCGCCAAAGGCGAGGCCCGCCCAGCCCATGCCGAGGTAAAGCGCCAGCGCCAGCCGCCGGAACCGCGCGGGCGAGGCCAGCTTAAGCCCCATCCCCGCCACCGCCGCCGCCCAAAGGCCGGTGACCAGCCAGCCGCCCTGCCCCGACAGCAGCGCGAAGGGCGTGTAGGTCCCGGCGATCTTGGCATAGATGGCGGAATGGTCGAGCCGCTGCAGAAGCGGCGTCCAGCGCCCCGGCCCGGCGATATTGTAGAGCGCCGAGAACGACAGCATCGCCAGAAGCGAGGCGCAGTAGACCGATATGCCGACCAGCGCCACCGCATCCCCGCGCCAGAGCGCGGTCAGCGTGATCAGCACCGGCACCGAGACCAGCGCCAGCACCAGCCCCGTCACATGGACGATCATGTCGGAAAGATATTCCGCGCGGCTGTACCCTGTACGTGAACCCAGAAGTGTCATGATCCGAGCCTAACAGGGAAATGCGGACGCATGTATGACCGGGACGTAACGTCACGATGACCGCGGCGCGCGCATCGGCAAGGCCGCGCCGGAACTGTAACCGATCGCGATCGGACGCTCCGCCCGGCAGGGTGCGGGCGGCCCCGGGGCAAATCCATTCGCCGCGCCTTTAGTGCCGAGACCTTCCCCGACACCGGGCGGAGCGGGGGGGTGAGCGGGATCGGTGCGCCGCCCCGGGGACCGCGCCAGCCCACACCGACAGCGGGCAGCACCTGCCCCGGGTGGCGGGCGGTGCGTGCGAGCACGCACCCTACCGCTGAGCCCGCACAGTTCGTTCTCCGGTGCCGGGCTGAGCGGGGCCCCGGGACTGCCTCAACCCGCACCGACAAAGGGCAGTGCCTGCCCCGGATGGCGCGAAGCGCCAGCCCCCGCGAGGGGCAGGCGCTGCCCGGTCGCTTTGGGCGACCGGGCGGTGAGGGTGGCATCGGCGTGCGG
>CAZORV010000072.1:0-14034 GCA_964582215.1 uncultured Frigidibacter sp. | reverse complement strand
CCCCGGGATATTTCGGGACAGAAAATGCAAGGGTGCCGCGATGCCGGGGGGTGAGGGCTGGTCCTCGTCGATCCTGATGTACCATTCGGTGTCGGACCGGGGCGGGGCGACGGCGATTGCGCCCGGGGTGTTTGCGATGCAGATGCGGCTTCTGGCCGAGAGCGGGGTGGCGGTTCTGTCGCTGGACCAATGGGCGGCGGCGCGGGCGGCGGGGACCCTGCCGCCGCGGTCGGTGGTTCTGACCTTTGACGACGGGTTTCAGGATTTTGCCGATGCGGCCTGGCCGGTGATGAGGGCGGCCGGGTTCCGGCCGATCGTCTATCTGCCGACCGGTTTTGTCGGCGGAGCCGAGGGCTGGCGCGGGATTGCCGACCCGCCGCGGCGTCTGATGGACTGGGAGACGGTCGCGCGGCTGCGGGACGAGGGTGTACTGTTCGGCAATCACACGGTCAGCCATCCGGATCTGACGGCGCTGCCGGCGGCGCGGCTGATCGGCGAGATTGCGGTGGCCAAGCATGAGATCGAGGTCTGGCTGGGCCAGCCCTGCCGGCATTTCGCCCCGCCCTACGGTCTGGCGGGGCCCGAGGTGCGGGCCGCGATCCGGGGGGCGCATGATACCTCGGTCGGGACGCGGCTGGGGATGGCCGGTCCGGGGGATGATCCTTACGATCTGCCGCGGATCGAGATGTTCTATTTCACCGATCCGGCGCGCTGGCGCGACCATCTGGCGGGGCGCGGTGGCGCCTATCTGGCGCGGCGGCGGTTTCTGCGCGCGGTCAAGGCGCGGCTGGCCAAGCCGTGGGCCGGTCTTGGCGCGGCCGGTCCTGGCGGGGCCGGTTCCTGATGTCGGTCGCGCGGCAGTTCAGCCGGGGTGTCGCCTGGATGGCGATCGGCAACTGGGTCGAGCAGGCGGTGAACTTCGCCGTCTTCGTGACGCTGGCGCGGCTCTTGGGCGCGCGGGATTATGGGCTTTTGGCCATGGCTTCGGTCTTCATCGTGCTTTGCGAGGCTTTGGTCCGCGAGAGCCTCTCGGAACATCTGATCGCGGCGCGCGCGCTGGAGGCCGGGGATCTGAACGCCACCTTCTGGCTGCTGGTCGGGCTGGGGCTGTTGCTGGGGCTGGCGCTGACCCTGATCGCGCCCTTTGCCGCGCGGGCCTATGGCGAGCCCGAGGTGCAGGGGCTGATCCGGGCGCTGGCGCCTTCGGTTCTGATCGTCGCGCTGAATGCGGTGCCGGTGGCGATCCTGCGGCGCGATCTGTCGTTCCGGATCCTGTCGATGCGGGCGGTGGCGGGGGTGATCCTGGGCGGCGCGGTCGGGATCGGGATGGCGCTGGCGGGTTTCGGGGTCTGGAGCTTTGTCGGTCAGTGGCTGGTGATGATTTCGACCAATGCGGTGATGGCCTGGACGGCGGTCAGCTGGCGGCCGGGATTGGGCACGAGCCGGGCGCATCTGGCGCGGGCGGCGGGGTTCGGGTTGAGGGTGCTGGGGCTGCGGGCGGGCGAGCTGGCGGCCAGTCAGGTGCCGATGCTGGCGATCGGGGCGACGCTCGGTCCCGAGGCGACGGGGCTTTATGCCGTGGCCTGGCGGCTGGTCGAGACCCTGTCCTTTCTGATTGTCACGCCCTTGCGGCAGGCGTCGCAGTCGGCCTTTGCGGCGCTGATGCGGGGGTCGGGGGGCGGGTCGGCTGGCGGGTCGGCCGGCGGGGCGGGGCTGCTGCTGATTGACCTGGCGCGGCTGACCGGCGCGGTGGCGCTGCCGTTCTTTGCCGGGCTTGCGGTTCTGTCGGGGCCGATGATCCTGCTGGTGTTCGGCCCCGGCTGGGCGGGGGCGGCGCCGGTCCTGAGCGTGCTGGCTGCCCTTGGGGTCTATATGTGTCTGGCCCGGGTGCAGACGGCCTTTTCGCTGGCGGCCGGGCGGGCGGGGGCGATTGCGCTGCTGGCCTGGGGCGCGGCGGCGCTGATGGCGGGTCTGATCTGGCTGACGGCGGGGCAGGGGATTGTCGCGGTGGCGCTGGCTGTCGTCGCGGCGCAAGTCGCGCTTTGGCCGTTTTATTACCGGACGGTCGGCCGGATTGCCGGAATCAGCATCGGCGCCTCGGTCAGCTGTCATGTCCTGCCGCTGACGGGTGCCCTGATCATGGCGGCGCTGGTCTGGCTGGTCGCGGCGCGGCTTGAGGGGGCGCGGCCCTTGGTGGTGCTGGCGCTGGCGGTGCCGGTGGGCATCGTCACCTATGGCGGCTGGGCGCTGGTGACGATGCGGGACCGGTTCGCGCTGCTGGCGCGGCTGGTGCGGGGCGAGTAGGGGGCAAGGATGGAGACGCCGTTGAAGATCCTGATGTTCACCACCTTTTACCCGCCCTATTCCTTTGGCGGCGACGCGATCGGCGTGCAGCGGATGGCGCGGGCGCTGGCTCTGCGCGGGCATCAGGTGACGGTTGTTCATGACGAGGACAGCTATCTGATCCTGGGCGGCAAGCCGCAGCCGGAAGGGGCGGCTGACGGGGTGCGGCGGGTCGGCCTCAGGGCTGGCAACGGCTTTCTGTCGAACCTTCTGACCCAGCAGGCCGGGCGGCCGACGGTTCATGCGGCGCGGATCAGGGCGCTGATCGCAGAGATCGGGCCCGACATTCTTTGGTACAACAACAGCTCGCTGGTCGGCGGGCCGGGGCTTCTGGCCTACGGCGATGCCTTCAAGGTCTATGAGGCGCATGAACATTGGCTGGTCTGTCCGACCCATGTGCTGTGGCGCGACGGGCGCGCGCTTTGCGACAGCCGCGCCTGTCTGAAATGCGTGATCAACCACCGCCGGCCGCCGCAGCTTTGGCGCTATACCGGGCTGATGGGGCGGATGCTGGACCGCACCGATCTGATCATCGCCAAGTCCGAGTTTTCGCGCGACAAGCACCGGGCCTTCGGGTTGCGGCAGGAGATGCAGGTGCTGCCCTATTTCCTGCCCGACCTCGATGCGGCGGCGGTGACGCCCTTTGCCGGGCATCCGCGGCCCTATTTCCTGTTCGTCGGACGGCTGGAGAAGATCAAGGGGTTGCAGGATGTCTTTCCGGCGATGGACAAATACCCTGACGCCGATCTGCTGATCCTTGGCGACGGCGATTATGGTGACGAGCTGAGGCGGCTGGCGGCGGGCAATCCGCGCATCCAGTTCCTGGGGCGGAAGTCGCCGGACGAGCTGAACGCCTATTATCGCGGGGCGCTGGCGCTGATCGTGCCCTCGGTCTGTTACGAGACCTTCGGGATCATCCTGATCGAAAGTTTCCGGCTGGGCACGCCGGTGATTGCCCGGCGTCTGGGGCCGTTCCCCGAGATTGTCGAGGCGTCGGGCGGCGGGCTGTTGTTCGGGGACGAGGCCGGGCTTCTGGCGGCGATGCGGCGGATGCAGGCGGAACCGGTCGCGCGGGCCGCGATGGCAGCGGCGGCGCGGCAGGCGTTTGGCGCGCGCTGGCGCGAGGATCGCGTGCTGGCGGCCTACGGCGCCACCTTCGCCAGGGCGGCGCGGGCGGGCGGGCATCTGGCGCTGGCCGACCGGCTTGATGCCGGGGCGTTCGAGAGCGGCGCCTGAACGGCCGGGGGAGGCGACCGCACGATGCCATCCGGCACAGGCCCGTATCCCCGCCTTGACAGTATGGTCGCTGCGTCGCTGCCCGGTGGCCCAAAGTACCCGCGCAGCGCCTGCACCTCCGCTCAGGCGCGTTGAGGCGGGTCGTGGGGGCGCGCTCTGGCATGAGCCGGCCCGCTTCTCCGCCGGACGATCGGCCTGTTCCGCTCAGCCCGGCGTCGGGGAAAGGATTGCATCGCCTCAGCCGGCAGGGGCCATCGCCCCTGCCGTCACCGAACGATGCCACCCGAACCGCCCGGTCGCCCAAAGCGACCGGGCAGCGCCTGCCCCTGCGGGGGGCTGGCGCTTCGCGCCATCCGGGGCAGGCGCTGCCCTCTGTTGGTGCGGGTTGAAGCGGTCACGGGGCGACGTTTCCACGTGAGCAGGGCCGCTCTTCCACTGGAAGATCGGCCTTTTCCGCTCAGCCCGGTGTGGGGGAAAGGACGACATCGCCTCAGTCGGCAGGGGCCATCGCCCCTGCCGTCACCGAACGATGCCGCCCGAACCGCCCGGTCGCCCAAAGCGGCCGGGCAGCGCCTGCCCCTCCGGGGGGGCTGGCGCTTCGCGCCATCCGGGGCAGGTGCTGCCCTCTGCTGTGCGGGTGAGAGGCGGTTCCGTGGCGACGTTTCCACGTGAGCGGGGCCGCTCTTCCACCGGAAGATCGGCCTTTCCCGCTCAGCCCGGTGTGGGGAGAAAGGGACAGCACCGTTCCGGTCGGCAGGGGCCCGTGACCCTGCCCTGGCGGAACAATGCCGCCCGCCCGCACCGCCTGGCCGGCCAAAGCCACCGGGCAGCGCCTGCCCCTCAGCGGGGGCGGCACTGCCCTATGTGTGCGGGGCCGCTTTCCCACCGGAAGACCGGCTTGACCCGCCCGACCCCGGCCGCCGCCGGATCACCGGCCCGGTCGGTTCAACCCGCCGTTCAGCCGAGACCGGTCACGCGCTGGACGAACCAGAAGGCGCCGATCGCCGCGATCAGCAGCGAGCCGGGGATGACGACCCGCTGGCGGTACCAAGGCTTTTTGCCGAACCAGATGCCGACCAGAAGGAAGCACACCGCGATGACCGTCAGCTGGCCAAATTCGACCCCGACGTTGAAGCTGAGCAGCCCCAGCAGGAACTCGCCCTCGGGGATGCCGAATTCCCGCAGGATCCCGGCAAAGCCCAGCCCGTGCAGCAGGCCGAAACAGAAGACGACCACCGGCCGCCAGCGGCTGAGCGTCGGGCGCATGATGTTCTCGACCGCGACATAGACGATCGAGGCGGCGATCAGCGGCTCGACGATGGACGAGGGCAGGTTGACGACACCAGCCGCACCAAGGCCGAGGGTGATCGTATGGGCGACGGTAAAGGCGGTCACCTGGCTGAGGATCGGGCGCAGGCTGATCGACAGAAGGAAGATCCCCACCACGAACAGGATATGGTCGGTGCCCTTGGGCAGGATATGCTGATAGCCGATCTTGACGAAATCCAGCGCCATGCCCTTGCGGCTGCGCGACCGGATGTCGTCGATGTTCAGGGTCTGGCTCATCGCGCCTTTTTCCAGCACCTCGGCATGGGTCGTCCGCGACCGGGCGCTGAGGGTTCGGATCAGGACCTTGCCGAACTCGGGCGCCCAGCCGAAGGCAAAGGTCTTGGCCTCGGGTGGCATGTCGCCGGTGAATTCGATTTCCGTCTTGCGCGGCTGGGTGATGTCGCCGACCTCGGGATAATCCACGCTGATGATATGCGGCTCGATCGGGTTGCCGTTGACCATGAAGCGCACGCCTTGCAGAAAGCGCGGGCGGAACTTCTCGAATTCCTTTTCCAGTTCGGCCGGGGGCAGGTTCCGCAGCCGGTTATATTCGGCGGCATTCGGGCTTTCGGACGTGTCTTTCACGTCCGGGTCGATCCCGGCGAGGATCGCCTCGAGGTTCAGGCTGATGTGCAGGGCGAACGACTTGGCTTCGCGGTCAAAGTAGACCCCGCCTTCGGACGCCAGAAACACATGGGCCGAGGCCGGTGCGGAAAAGACCGTCAGCATCGCGAACAGTGCGGCCATCAGCCGGGTGATGATCAAGGGGCGCAGCATCGGACGCTGCGAGATGCGGCTGGCGCTCATTCCAAAATTCCTTGTTTTTGAATCGGTTCAGAACCGGGGCCCTGCGGCGGGAAACATAGCCAGTTTCGTGGCTGCGGAAAGGCGCTTTTGTGTCGCCGGGTGCGGTCAGGCGACAGTCGCGGCGATTCTGTGGGCATTGGCCATGACCGGCAGGGTAATCGTCGTGGCGGGAATGGCGGGCAGCACCGTCGCGTCGATGACATGGATGCGGCTCAGCCCGTGGGGGCGGCCCGCCAGGTCGGACTGGCCGGACAGCGGCGCCTTGGCCATCGGCAGGCTGGCGCCGACATGAAAGCTGGAGCCCGGCGGGTTCAGGCGGCGGGCAAAGGTCAGGGGCGCCAGACCCGCCTTGCGCAGCCCCCGGGCGAGGCTGCGCGCGGCCTTGTCAAAGGTCGCTGCGGTCCCGGGGTTCGGCTCGACCGCCGCAATCAGCCGCCCGTCGGTGGCCAGCGACAGCCGCACCTTTGCCGAATGGTCCGAGTGAAGGAATATCTGCGCCGCGATCAGCCGCCGCGCCAGTGCCCGCCAGAACGGCGCCGAGCCGGGCAGGCGGCGGGCGTAGCTCTGCACAAGCTCGCGTTCGAAATGGTTGTTCCAGCTGTAAAGCTGGGCATGGACCAGGTGCGGCGAGACGCTTTGGTCCTGAAGTTCGGCAAAGGCCTGGGTCAGCGTGTGGAACGGCCCGCGATCCGGGCGGCGGGGGCTGGGCCAAAGATGCAGCGTCGGCAGAAAGCCATGGGCACTGTCGCGCAGCGTCATCGGGCGCTGGCCGGGGTCCGAAGCCATCAGGATGCGCGCGGTTTCCAGAACGCCCGCGCCCAGAAAGACCCGCGCCGCCCGCAGGCTTTGCCCGTCGGCCAGATGCACCGTCACGCCGTCCGTGTCGTCTGACAGGTGCCGGGCAATCAGGCCGGGGCGGTAGGTGAAACGGGCGTCGGTGCGCAGGCGCTCGATCTGGTGCGAAGCTTTCCAGATCAGTTGCCAGGGGCAGCCATGCAGGCACTGGCCGCAAAGCCGGCAGCCGCCCGCCACCGCCTGCCGCGCCTGTCCGGTGGTGATGCCGATGGCGGCAAGGGCGCTGCGCGCGGCGGCGAACCGGGCCAGCAGCCGCGCGCCCTGCGGCGATGGGGCAAGCGGCGTCCGCCCCGCCATCGGCAGGGAGGGGAACAGCGCCTCTAGATCGTCGCTGCGGCCCGCGACCGGCATGAAGTCCGCAACCGCGCGGATGTGGGGGGCAAGGTCGGCGGCGCTGATCGGCCAGCCGGCCATGTCGGCGGCCGCATAGGGCAACAGCGCCGACCCCCAAAGGTTCGAGAGCCCGCCTTCCGCCCGCGAGGCGCGAAGGTGAAAGCGGTCCTGACCGCTGACGAACGTGTCCCCGGCAGGCTCCATCGCGAAGTCCGACCCATAGCGGCGGACCTGTCCGGCCGCTGCACCGGACTGCGCCTCCTGCCAGTCGGTCCGGTCGGCGTCGCGCCAAAGCTCGGGCGGGGCCGAGGCCAGCCGGTCGCGCGCGGCTGCGCGGTCGGCCTCCAGCCGTTTGCCGCCGTCGATCATCGTCACCGACCGGCCGCGCGCCAGAAGGGCGGTGGCGGCGGCCACCCCTGCCGGGCCGGAACCGATGACCAGATCGTCCATCCTAGTCCCGGTGCAGGATGTAGACGCCGCCATCGCCCAGCGTCCCGGGCAGATAGGCGCGCCTGGCCAGGGTGCCGGCGTCGCGGTCGGCGGCGATGGCCGGATATTCGCGGAAATTCCGGTCCGGAAAGGCCACGACAATGGTGACCGGCCCCGGCGCGGCCATGGCGGTGCGATAGTCGGCCTCGGTCCAGATCGTGGCCCAGTCGGTGCCGAAAAAGCCGGTGAAGATGTCGCCCGAGTAAGCGATGGCGTAGACCCGCTCACCGGCCACGCGCGCCGCTGTCACTTCTTTCACGGCGCCCGCGAGGTCCTGCTTTGGCGCGTTGTAATTGCGCACCGCCAGCCCGGCCGACAAAAGCGCCATCGCCGTCAGCGCCAGCGGATAAAGCGCGCGGCCAAGGGCTTCGGGCAGTATCCGGCCGATCAGGCCGCAGGCCAGCCGGACGCCCAGCACGATCAGCAACAGAAGGAACGGGATGTCGGTGAAGAAGAACCGCGGCCAGATCCGCATGCCGACGGCCAGCAGCGCCAGAATGGTCAGCAGGATATGGGCCAGGACGATCGGCGCGAACAGCGGCGCGCGTCGCCGCAGAACGGTCGCCCCCAGCAAGGCCAGCGCCAGAACCGCAAGACCCACGACCAGAACCAGCGGCCCGGCCTCGCCCAGCCCGGTGCGCAGCCCCTCGTAGGCGGCCCAGAGCGGGTTCTGATATTCCTGCATCGGATCGGCAGCCGAGGTCTTGGACACGTCGGCCACCGTGGTCAGAAGGCTGGGGATCACCGGCGCATAAAGCGCGATGGTGGCGATCCCGCCCAAGAGGAAGCCGGTGAAAGGGCCGGTGATCAGCGGGCGGGCGAGCTGCCCCCGGAGCGCATCGCGGGCGATCAGCACCAGCCAGACAAGGCCCAGCGCCACGAACAGGAACGCCCCGGTCAGATGGGTGAAGATCGTCGCGGCCAGACAGGCGGCAAAGGCCAGCCAGTCGCCGCGCCGCCCCGACGCGAGGCCGCGCAGGAAATAAAGCACGCCCAGCGTCGAGAACAGCGCAAGGCCGGTGTAGCCGCGCGCATTGGTCGAGAACCAGATATGGTGATAGGACAGCGCCAACAGCAGCGCCGTCGCATGGGCCGGGCCAGAGCCCGCCAGATCGCGGGCCAGCCGCCACATCGCGGCAATCCCCAAAAGCCCGAAGATCAGCGCGGGCAGGCGGATCGCCCAGGGGGACGCGCCGAGCAGATCCATCGAAACCTTCGCCGGAACATCGTGAAGGTAGTGGTGGTTCATCGAATAGTCGGACAGCATCTGGCCCCAGCCCAGCTTCAGATGCGTCTGGACCGCCAGCGCCTCGTCATACCAGAGCGGGCCGTTCAGACAGCCAAGCCGCAGCGCCAGCGCCAGCACAAGGATCGCGGCCAGCAACAGCCGGTCGCGGCCGGTCTCTGCGGACCCGCTCATGCCGGGCTTGCCCCGCGCTTTTCGGCGACCACGTCGCGGATGATCTCGGACAGGTTGCGCGTCGGGCGAAAGCCGATGGTGCGCTGCAGTTTCGCGACATCGGGCAGGCGTCGCTCCATATCCTCGAACCCTTCGGGGTAGACGGTTTCGTAGGGCACCAGCCGGATTTCCGACGCCGATCCGGTGGCGGCCACGACCTGTTCGGCCAGGGACTGGATCGAGACTTCCTGATCATTGGCGACGTTGAAGACCTGACCCAGCGCCTTCGGTTCGGCCATCAGCCGGATCAGCGCCTCGACCACGTCCTTCACATGGCCAAAGCAGCGGGTCTGCTGGCCGGTGCCATGGACCAGAAGCGGCCGGCCATCGAGCGCGGCCTGAACGAAGTTCGGCACGACCATGCCGTAACGGCCGGTCTGGCGCGGGCCGGTGGTGTTGAAGAACCGCGGGATGATGACCGGCAGGTTCGCCTCGCGCGCATAGGAAAGCGCCAGAAATTCGTCCAGCGTCTTGGCGCAGGCATAGGACCAGCGCAGGTTCCGGGTGGCGCCGATCGTCAGGTCGTCATCCTCGCTGAAGGGGAATTTCCTGGCCTTGCCATAGACTTCCGAGGTCGAGGCAACGAAGGTCAGGGTATTCTTGCGCAGGGCGGCGCGCAGGACGTTTTCGGTGCCGTTGATATTGGTCAGGATGGAACGGCTGGGCTGTTCCATGATCAGCTTGACGCCGACGGCGGCGGCAAGGTGAAAGATCGCGTCGGCCTCGCCCGCAAGGTCCTGAACCAGATCGTCATCAAGGATCGAGCCCTCGACAAAGGCAAAGCTGTTGGTGCCCTGAAGCGCGCCCAGATTTTCGCGCCGCCCGGTCGACAGATCGTCGAGCGCGGTCACCTGATGGCCGTCCGCGACAAGACGTTCGGCCAGATGCGAGCCGATGAAACCGGCGCCGCCTGTGATGAGAATCTTCATATTCCGTCCCGGCAATGGATTTTGAACCTGAGGGACGATCCTAGCAGGCGGTCCGGCGCGGCGCACGGGGCAAAAGCCGGGTTGCCGCCGAAATGGAAACAGTTTGCGGCGGGCCGGTTTTTTGTCGGGCGGGATGTGGTCGCCTTGCCCTCACAACCGGCGATTATGACACTTATGGTTTTCCACCGTTGGTCGCCCCCGGGCTTTCTGCTAGACCTGAACCCGGATCGAGGCGATGTGCCACGCCGGGCCGAATCTGGGCCGGGGGTGGCGCGGGCCGGCATTGAAGGCGGCCTTGCAGCGATCTTTGGTCTGGTGCGTCCGGCCGGGTTTGATTTGTGATGACTTTGCTTGCCCTTCGGGCGACGGACGTGTTTGTCGAGGATGATAATGACGGCTGCCTTTTCCATGTATTCATCGCTGAAAGACAAGATCACTGCGCGCGAGGCGCGGATCGCAACGGTGGGGCTCGGCTATGTCGGGCTGCCGCTGGCCCTGACGATCAATGAAAGCGGCTTTCCGGTCACGGGGTTCGATCTGAACGCCGGGCGGGTGGCGGCGATCAACGCCGGGCAGCGGGTGATTTCCTATTTCGCCGAAGACCGCATCGCCAACGCTCTGGCCACGGGGCGCTTCGCGGCCTCGTCCGACCGGGCGGTGCTGGGGGCGGCCGATATCGTGCTGATCTGCGTGCCGACGCCGCTGTCGGCCGAGCGCGAGCCTGACCTGTCCTACGTGGTGCGCGCGGCCGAGACCATCGCCGCCGAACTGCGGCCCGGCCAGCTGATCGTCCTGGAAAGCACGGTCTGGCCCGGCGCCACCGCCACCGTCGTCAAGCCGATCCTGGAACGCGGCGGGCTGAAGGCGGGTGTCGACTTCTTCCTCGGCTTCTCGCCCGAGCGCGAGGATCCGGGCAACGCGAAATTCGACACCAAGTCGATCCCCAAGATCGTCGGCGCCGATGACGCGCAGTCGCGCGATCTTCTCGACCGGTTCTATTCGGGTGTGGTGACGCGGACCGTCCCGGTCAGCTCGCTTGCCACGGCCGAGGCGGTGAAGCTGGCCGAGAACAGCTTTCGCACCGTGAATATCGCGCTGGTGAACGAGATGAAGGTCGCGATGGAGGCGATGGGCGTCGATGTCTGGGAGGTGGTTCAGGCCGCCGCGACCAAGCCCTTCGGCTATATGGCCTTTTATCCGGGGCCGGGGATCGGCGGCGACTGTATCCCGGTGTCGCCGGTCTATCTGTCATGGCGGGCGCGCGACGTCGGCTCGGCGATGCCGATCATCGACCTTGCGCGGTCGAACAATGACAATGCCCCCGACATGCTGGCGGGCCGCGTCGCGGTCGAGCTGGGCAAGCGGGGAACGGCGGTCAAGGGCGCCCGGGTGCTGATCCTTGGCATCGCCTACAAGAAGAACGTCGAGGACAGCCGCGAAAGCCCGGCACTGGCGATCCTGAACCGCCTGGAAGAGATGGGGGCCGCCTGCGACTATCACGACCCCTATTTCCCGGTGATGCCGGTGACGCGCGACCATCCGGGCCTTGCCGGTCGGACCTCGGTCGCGCTGACCGAGAGTGCGCTGGCGCGCTATGACGTGGTGGTTCTGACGACCGATCACAGCGGCGTCGACTACGGGCTGGTGGGGGCCGCCGCACGGCTGGTTCTGGACACGCGCAACGTCTTTTCGGCGACCGGGCCCGCCATCGCCGCCGACCGTCTGGTGAAGATATGAGCGGGTCTGGCGCCGAATCGGTGCGGGTTCGGGTGCGGAAACGCGCGGAAATTCAGCCTGCGGCTGCGTTTTCGGTGGCGGATTCGTGCGGATTGGTCCGGGCGGCGTGTGGAACGCGGCAAGGGCGCCACGATTGGTTCCAAAACGCGGTTGCCGGGTGGGTGAAATGCCGATGACCCGTTCCAGCCGCCCCCGGGCCACTGTATGATGGTGACTTAGGGTTAGGTGCGATTGATGCCTGTTTCGACTTTTTTGATCTGACATTTCCGAAGTGGTGGTGAGCAATATGAAAGACGGCAAACAAAGCCCCGTCGTCGTGATCGGCGGGGGCCCGGCGGGTTTGACGGCAGCATACGAGCTGCAGAAGCGGAGCCGCAGCCATCGCCCGGTCGTGCTTGAGGCCTCGGACATGGTCGGCGGTATCTCGCGGACGGAATCGAACAACGGCTACCGGTTCGACATCGGCGGACACCGGTTCTTCACCAAGGTGAAGGAGGTCGAGCAGATGTGGCACGAGGTGCTGAAGGACGATTTCATCACCGTCCCCCGCCTGTCGCGCATCTATTACCGCGAGAAATTCTTCGACTATCCGCTGAAGCTGTTCAACGCGCTGACCAACATCGGCCCCTATGAAAGCATGCGGATCCTGCTGTCCTATTTCAAATGGCAGGTGCGCCCCTTCCGCAAGGAGGAAAGCTTCGAGGAATGGGTGATCAACCGTTTCGGCGGCCGTCTCTACATGCATTTCTTCCGCAGCTATACCCAGAAGGTCTGGGGCATCGACCCCAAGGAAATCCGTGCCGACTGGGCCGCCCAGCGGATCAAGAACCTGTCGCTGTTCAAGGCGGTCTGGAACGCCATTTCCGGGTCGAACGACACGACCAGCCTGATCGAGGAATTCCAGTATCCGCGCCTCGGGCCGGGGATGATGTGGGAAAAGACCCGCGACATCGTCCGCGATCAGGGCGGCGAGGTGCAGATGCGTTCGCCGGTCGTGCGGGTGAACCGCAAGGGCAACCGCGTCACCTCGGTCGACGTGAAACATTGGTCGACGGATGGTTCGGCCCCGGTCGAGGAACGGATCGAGGGCGATCATTTCATCAACACCATGGCGCTGCGCGATCTGATCCATGCGTTCGATCCGCCGCCGCCGCCGGACGTGATCGAGGCCGCGAACAAGCTGAAATACCGCGACTTCCTGATCGTGACGCTGGTTCTGGACCATGCCGACCCGTTCAAGGACAACTGGATCTATATCCATTCGCCCAAGGTCAAGGTCGGCCGCATCCAGAACTTCCGCGCCTGGTCCAAGGAAATGCTGCCCGACCAGAACACCGCCTCGATCGGCATGGAATATTTCTGCCAGGAGGGCGATGGCCTGTGGCAGATGTCCGACGAGGATCTGCGCGCCCTGGCGTCGAAAGAGCTGGAGGAACTGGGTCTGGCCGAGGTCAAGGACGTCATCGGCGCCGCGATCATCCGCCAGCCCAAGGCCTATCCGGTCTATGACGGCGACTACCGCGAGGCGCTGGACGTTCTGGAAGAATGGTTCGTCAGTCTTGACAATTTCCAGACCGTCGGCCGCAATGGTCTGCATCGTTACAACAACCAGGATCACTCGATGCTGTCGGCGATGTATGCCGCCCGCAACATCCTGGGCGAGAACAACGATGTCTGGAACGTGAACGTCGAACGGTCGTACCACGAAGAGTTCGAGGTGAAGAAGGACCAGATCGCCGAACCGCAAAGCCCGGCGCTGGCGGCCGAATAGGCCGCCGCACCGGCAGACGCGACAGAACAGGACGACCGCCAAGATGGCCGAGACGACCGGCGCCCTGCGAAAGCTGGCCGAGAATATCTATCTGTTCTGGGGGCTTCTGGCCTTGCCTGCCGTCTATCTGGTTCTGGGCAAGCTGATCTGGCGCGACCAGTTCAACTTTCTGGGCCTCAGCGGCGAATATAGCGGCTGGCTTCTGATCATCTCGATGATGGTGACGCCGCTGATGCTGATCCTGCGGCGTCCCCTGCCCTGGCTGAAGGCGCGGCGGCGGCATATCGGGGTGGCGAGTTTCCTTTACGGCCTGCTGCACCTTGCCTACTGGCTGCTGGATGCCAGCGTCTGGTCGTTCATCAAAAGCTTTTTCCGGCTGGCGGTGCTGCCGGGCTGGATCGCGCTGGCGATTCTGCTGGTGCTGGCGCTGACCTCGACCGACAAGGCGGTCGCCTCGATGGGGGTCAGGTGGAAGGCGCTGCAGCGCTGGGTCTATCCGGCGGCGGTCCTGACGTTGCTGCACTGGGTCATGACCTATGAGACCGGCATCAATCCGGCGGTCTATTTCCTGCCGCTCGGTCTTTTGTCCGCCTGGCGTTACTGGCGTTACCGGGCGCGGATGGCCTGAGGGATCAGCCGGGGCCGCGGTGGCCCGCACCTGCGAAGGACAGCGCTCGCTCCCCGGAGAGGTAGGCGCTGCCCGCTCGCTTTGGGCGACCGGGCGGTGCGTGCGAGCACGCACCCTA
>CAZORV010000071.1:0-14168 GCA_964582215.1 uncultured Frigidibacter sp. | reverse complement strand
TCGCCCAAAGCGACCGGGCAGCGCCTGCCCCTGCGGGGGGCTGGCGCTCCGCGCCATCCGGGGCAGGCACTGCCCTCTGTTGTACGTGCTGAGGCGGTCCCGGGGCGGCCGTTCCCACGTGAGCGGGGCCGCTCTTCCACCGGAAGATCGGCTTGTCCCGCTCAGCCCGGCGTTCGGGGGAAGCGTGGCGCGCGCCCGGTCGGCAGCGGTAGGGTGCGTGCTCGCACGCACCGCCCCGGGGCCAAAGGCGCCGGAAAAGCGAAAACGCGGCCTCGTTCGGCAGGGGCAAGTCACCCTGCCGTCACGCGCCGGTGCCACCCACACCGTCCGGTCGCCGAAAGCGAGTGGGCAGCGCCTGGCCCTCTGGGGGGCGGGCGCTTTGCGCCATCCGGGGCAGGCGCCGCCCTCTGTCGGTGCCCGCTGACATGATCCCCGGTGAACGTTCCCGCATGAGCGGGGCCGCTCTTCCACCGGAAGACCGGCTTCTCCCGCTCAGCCCGGCGTTGAGGAAGCCTGGCGCTTGGTCGGCAGCGGTAGGGTGCGTGCTCGCACGCACCGCCCCGGGGCCAAAAGGCGCCGGAAAAGCGAAAACGCGGCCTCGTCCGGCAGGGGCCTGTGACCCTGCCGTCACGCGCCGGTGCCACCCACACCGCCCGGTCGCCCAAAGCGAGCGGGCAGCGCCTGCCCCTCCCGGGGGGCTGGCGCTTTGCGCCATCCGGGGCAGGCTCTGCCCTCTGTTGTACGCGCTGAGGCGGTCCCGGGGCGGCCGTTCCCACGTAAGCGGGGCCGCTCTTCCACCGGAAGACCGGCTTCTCCCGCTCAGCCCGGCGTTGAGGAAGCCTGGCGCCCGGTCGGCAGCGGTAGGGTGCGTGCTCGCACGCACCGCCCCGGGGCCAAAGGCGCCGGGACGGGGGCAGCGGCGCCCCGGTCGGCAGGGGCAAGTCACCCTGCCGGTGCGCGCAGATCCCGCCCGCATCGCACGGGGCCAGCCGCCGCCCCCTGTTGTGGGGGGAAGCGGTCCCCGGAAACCGTTCCCACGTGGGCACGGTCGTTCTTCCATCGGACGACCGGATCGGCCCGCACGGCCAGCGGCGCAAACGGGTCAGGCCGCGTCCGGCCGGGCGGCCTTGACGGCACCCACGGCCCCAAGGATCGCATCGGCGATGAAGTCAAGCTCAGACCGGGTCAGGCGGGCGGGCAGGCGGAGGTCGCAGGCGCGCATCAGCATGGCGCGGGTCTGGGGCATGTCGGGCATCTCGCCCAGGAACTGCCAGTTCCAGAAGGCCCGGGCATTGCCTTCGGACAGGCCGAAGATCTGCACCGAGACGCCCCGCGCCTTGGCGGCGGTCTGGAGCGCACGGGCCTCGGCGTCGGACCATTGGCCGACAAGGTTGAACTGCAGGCTGTCGGGCGCGCGGCTTTCCTGCGGCAGGGGCGGCGGCACGTCCAGCCAGTCGGACCGGTTCAGCCGCGCCGCGACATGATCATGGTTGCCGCGCCCCGCCGTGACCCGCCCGGCCACCAGCGGCAGCTGCGGGCGGATCACCGCCGCCGACAGGTTCTGCATCCGCATATTGTAAAGCGGCAGCCGGTTCTGCCAGTGCCTGTAGCTGTTCTGCAGGCCCATGTGCTTTTTCCAGTTCTCTTCATAGGCACCCGACATGATCACGCATTTCGCCGCGATCTCGGGGTCGTCGGTGATCAGGATGCCGCCTTCGCCGGCATTCACCAGCTTGTAGGACTGAAAGGAAAAACAGCCGATTGCGCCAAGCGTGCCGATATTGCGACCGTTCCACAGCGTGCCGAGCGAGTGGGCCGCATCCTCGATCACCGGGATGCCGCGCGCGTCGCAAAGCGCCATGATCTGATCCATGTCGGACGTATGGCCGCGCATGTGGCTGATCAGGACGGCGGAAATGTCATCGTCGAGCCGGGCCGCGAAATCGGCCATGTCGATGCGGAAATTGCGGCCGACCTCGCACAGGACCGGCACGCAGTCGGCATGGACCACCGCCGAAGGCACGGCGGCAAAGGTAAAGGCCGGGATCAGCACCCGCGCGCCCTGCGGCAGGTCCAGCGCCTTCAGCGCCAGAAACAGCGCGGCCGAACAGGACGAGACCGCCAGCGCATAGCGCGCGCCCAGAAGATCGGCGAATTCCTGTTCCAGCAGCGCCACCGGCGCCCCTTCGTCAGCGGTATAGCGGAAGAGATCGCCCGAGGTCAGCAGCCGCTCGATCTCGGCCCGGGCAGCCTCGGGGATCGGTTCGGCGTCATAGACGTTCGGTCCGGGCGGTGCAGTCGGTGCCAGGGTGTCCGGGGTCAGGGCGGCGGGTGCCATGTTTCACCTTTCCTGAAAGTCCATTTCAGATTTTCTGTAACTGAAGTTAGGGGCAACTTCCAACAGATTCGTGACAATGACTGTCAGAACCCCAACCTGTCGCGGAGCGAATACCAGCTCATCGCTAGGGCTAGCAGCGGCGCGCGGAGGGCGGGCCCGCCGGGGAACCGGGGCGAGGGGAGGCTGGCCATGAGGTCGAACCGTTCGGCCTGACCGGCCGTCGCCTCGGCCAGAAGGCGCCCGGCCAGTGTCGCCATCGCGACGCCATGCCCGGAATAGCCCGAGGCCGACAGGATGTTCGGCGCCACGCGCGCGAAACAGGGCATCCGGTTCATGGTGATGGCCAGCGTCCCGCCCCAGGCATAGTCGATGCGCGCGTCCCGAAGATGCGGATAGACCGCCAGCATCGGTTTGCGCACCGTTCTGATGATGTCGGGAAAGCGGTAGCCATAGCTTTCGCCGCCGCCGAACAGCAGGCGGTTGTCGTCGGACAGGCGCCAGTAGTTCACCACGAACTTGGTGTCCGCAACGGCGACATTCTCGCGCAGCACCTGGGCCGCGGCGGCACCCAAGGGTTCGGTCGCGACGATGAAATTGTTGATCGGCATGACCCGCGCCGCGACCGCTGGCGCCAGGCCGCCGAGATAGCCGTTGCAGGCCAGGATCACGTGATCGCATTCGACCCGGCCGTGCCCTGTCTGCACCACCGGCCGCGCGCCCGGCTGGATGCGGTGAACGACCGAGCCTTCGTGGATCACCGCACCCGCCGCCGCTGCCGCGCGCGCCAGCCCGATCGCGTAGTTCAGGGGATGCAGATGCCCCGCCCCCCGGTCAATGTCGCCGCCGGCATAGGCGTCCGACGGCAGGATCGCCCGAAGCGCATCACGGTCAAGCGGGGTGATCTGGTCATAGCCATAGTCGCGACGCATCCTCTCGGCATGGGCGCGCGCATGGGCGAGCTCGGCGGCCGAGGTGCAGGCATGGACGATCCCCGGCCGAAAGCCGCAGGGCATGGCATGGTCGGCGATCAGCGACCGGACCATGCCGACAGCCTCGACCGACAGGTCCCACAGCTGGCGGGCGCGGCCCGGCCCCAACATCCGTTCCAGCTCCGGCTGTTCCAGCCGCTGGCCCGACCCGACCTGCCCGCCGTTCCGCCCCGAGGCGCCAAAGCCCACGCGGTGCGCCTCGACCAGCACCACCTTCAGCCCGCGTTCCGCCAGATGCAGGGCCGCCGACAGGCCGGTATAGCCGCCGCCGATCACGCAGACATCGGCCCGGACCGCGCCCTTCAGCTCGTCAGACGGGGCAAGGGGCGCTGCGGTCGCGGCGTAATAGCTGGCCGGATAGTGCCCGGCGCGGTCATTGGCGAAAAGAAGGTTCATGGGGCGACGAGAAGGTTCATGGCCTAGACGTTCAGCAACAGATGCTCACGCTCCCACGGGCTGATGACCTGCTGGAATTCCTTGAATTCGTTGCGCTTGACCGACTCGTAGACCTTGCAGAACTGCGGGCTCAGCACCTCGCGGATCGGGTCGCAGTCGGCCAGAAGATCCAGCGCATCGCCAAGGTTCAGCGGAATGTCATCGTCCGAGGCGGTGAATTCGATGGTCCGTTCTTCGCGCGGGTTGACCTTTTCCTTCAGTCCCAGATAGCCGCAGGCCAGGCTGGCGGCGATGCCGAGGTAGGGGTTGCAGTCCATCCCGGCCAGACGGTTCTCGATCCGCCGCGCGGCGGGGGGCGAGACGGGGACGCGAAGGCCCGTGGTGCGGTTGTCGCGGCCCCATTCGACGTTGATCGGCGCGGCAAAGCCGGGGACATAGCGGCGATAGCTGTTCACGTAGGGCGCCAGAAGTGCGATCACGGCGGGCAGATAGCGTTGCATGCCGCCGATGAAATGCAGGAACTCGGGCGTTTCCTTCCGGCCTTCGGAAAAGATGTTCTTGCCGGTGTCCTTGCGGACCACCGAATGGTGGATATGCATGGCGCTGCCCGGCTCGCCCTCGATCGGCTTGGCCATGAAGGTCGCATAGCAGCCCTGCCTGAGCGCCGCCTCGCGGATCAGCCGCTTGAAGAAAAAGATCTGGTCGGCCAGTTCGATCGGATCGCCATGGGCCAGGTTGATTTCCACCTGACCCGAGCCGCCTTCCTGAAGGATGCCGTCAATCTCGAACCCCTGCGCCTCGGCGAAATCATAGATATCGTCGATGACCCGGCCATATTCGTCGACAGCCGACAGGGAATAGGCCTGCTTGGCGGCGGCCCGGCGGCCCGACCGGCCCATCGGCGGTTCGACCGGCAGGTTCGGGTCGGTGTTGCGGGCGACCAGAAAGAACTCCATCTCGGGCGCCACCACAGGCCGCCAGCCTTCGGCCTCAAAAAGGCCGAGCACGCGCTTCAGCACATTGCGGGGCGCGGTCGGCACCAGACGGCCCTGATCATCGACCACGTCATGAATGACCTGCAGGGTCGGGTCATGTGTCCAGGGCGCGGCGGTGGCGGTCGAAAAGTCGGGGATCAGCACCATGTCGGGTTCGGTGAAATCGCCCAGGGGATTGTCGGCCCATTCGCCGGTGATCGTCTGCAGAAAGATCGAGTTCGGCAGGAAAAAGCTTTTCTGCTTGGCGAATTTCGAGGCGGGCATGGCCTTGCCGCGCGCCACGCCGGCGATGTCGCTGACGATACATTCCACCTCGTCCACACGGCGCCCGCCGATATAGTCGCGGGCGGTCTGGGGCAGTTTCAGGGTCCAGTCGGACATGGGGCACACTGTTATTGGTTGCGGTTTTTCCGGAAGAAGTCAGCGATCTGGTCGGCAACGGCGGCAGCGTCATTGTCATGCCCCAGCCGCGCCGAGGCCTCGGCCATCACGTCGGGCGGCACGAGGCCCGGCGCGCGGGTGCGCAGCAGCCCGTCGACGAATGCGTCGCTGAACTCGGGATGCGCCTGAATGGTAAAGGCGCTGTCGCCATAGACCAGCGCCGCGTTTTCGCAAAATTCGTTCGAGGCGCAGACCCGCGCGCCCTCGGGCACATCGGTGACCTGATCGCGGTGCCAGGCGTTCAGCCGGACAGTGCGGCCCTCGAATTCATATTCGGTCGGCCCGACCGCCCAGCCTTTGTCGAAACGTTCGACCTTGCCGCCCATCGCCTGCGCGATCAGCTGATGGCCAAAGCAGATGCCGACCAGCGGCACCTGTTCCGCCACCGCCTTGCGGACGAAATCCTCAAGCGGGCGGATGAACGGATGGTCCTCATAGACCCCGTGCCGCGACCCGGTGATCAGCCAGCCGTCGCAATCGTGAACCGACACCGGGAACTGCATGTTCTCGACGTTGAAGGTGCGGAACTGCAGGCCGCGATTGGCCAGAAGTTCGCGGAAGAAGTCCGGATAGTCGCCCATTTCGTCGCGCAGGGCCTCGGGTGCCTGTCCGGTCTGCAGAATGCCGATCAGCATGAAATACTCGCAATATGGGTTCGCCCGCAGCTAAGCCCGCCCCGGCGCGTGACGCAAGGGGCAGGGCGCCGGTCAGACGGTATCGAGGTAGATTTCCGTCTGCTCGGTCGGCGAAAGCTCGGCCATGTAGTGCAGTTCCTGCCGTTTGGTCATGACCATGTTGGTGATCAGTTCCTTGGGGAAGATCCGCCGCATCTTTTCGGACTTCTCGAACACGTCGATCGCCTCGGCCCAGGTGTCGGGGATCAGCGGCAGGTCCAGCGCATAGGCGTTGCCGGTGATCGGCGGCGGCGGGACCATCTTTTCCTCGATCCCGATCAGGGCGGCGCCAAGAATGCCGGCCAGCATCAGATAGGGGTTCACGTCCCCGCCGGCGGTCCGGTGTTCGATCCGCCGCGCGGACGCACTGCCCGAGGGGATGCGGATCGCCGAGGTGCGGTTCTCATAGGCCCAGCAGACGGCGTTCGGGGCGTGGGCCTCGGGCACCAGACGCTCATAGCTGTTGGCGTGGGGGGCGAACAGCAGCGCGGAATCGTGCATCGCCCAAAGGCAGCCCGCGACCGCCTGTTTCAGCAGGTCCGACCCTTCGGGGCCGCCGTTGGAAAAGACGTTCCTGCCGTCCTTGTCGAGAACCGAGAAATGGGTGTGCAGGCCGTTCCCGGAATATTCCGGGTAAGGTTTGGCCATGAAACTGGCGGCAAAGCCGTGGCGGCGGGCCAGCCCCTTGACCAGCATCTTGAACAGCCAGGCATCATCGGCGGCGCGCAGCGCATCGTCCTGATGCATCATGTTGATCTCGAACTGGCCAAGGCCGGTTTCCGAAATCGCCGTGTCGGCGGGAATGTCCATCGCCTCGCAGGCGTCGTAAAGATCGGTGAAGAACGTGTCAAAGGCGTCAAGCGCCCGGATCGACAGGATTTCCGCCGCCTTCCGCCGCTTGCCCGACCGGGGCGAGGTCGGGACCTGCAGGGTCTTGCCGCTGTCGTCGATCAGGAAAAACTCCAGCTCGACCGCGACCACCGGGGTCAGGCCGCGCGCCCTGTAGCGGTCGACAACGGCCCGGAGCGCATGGCGGGGGTCGCCCTCATAGGGCTGGCCGTTCTCGCGGAACATCCAGATCGGCAATAGCGCCGTCGGCGCCTCGAGCCAGGGCATCGGCATGAAGCCGCGTTCGGTTGGTTTCAGCACGCCGTCCGCATCGCCGCTTTCAAACAGCAGCGGGCTGTCTTCGATATCCTCGCCCCAGATGTCGAGGTTGAGGACCGACATGGGGAACCTCGTGCCCTCGGTCGCGACCTTGTCGGCAAAGCGTGCCGGAATGCGCTTGCCGCGCGCCTGTCCGTTCAGGTCCGCTGCGGCTACGCGGATCGTGCGCACCTGCGGGTGCTTTCTCAGCCAGTCTTTCATCATCTGTCATCGCCGGGGCCCGACACCCATCCGCACCGCTGGCCGGGCAAATGCCCGGGGCGCGGGGATGAGGACCATGCCCCGGTCCTTTCTCCCGTTGTGACCAATCCCATCCGCCCCGGAAGTCAGGTACGGACGCCGCATCAACGCAGTCCGGGCAGGCGCCCGGTGAATTTGATCAAATGTATCCTACTATCGGATCATCTGCGGACGCAAGCGAATTCTGGCTTTCAGGTTCTGTGGCAGGTGGCGGTTCAGCCGCTTGTTGGCGATGCCGAACAGAAATGTGACGATCAGCGTCAGGCAGATGAAATAGGCGGCGATGACCGGATAGGCGATGAACGGGTTGAAGGTCTTGGACGAGAAGTAGCTGGCGTAATAGAGCGCGTCCCCCTGCTGCTGGAACGCCGGAAAGCCCGAGAAATAGACCAGCGTTGTCGCATGGAACAGGAAGATCGCCTCGTTGGTATAGGCGGGCCAGGCCAGCCGCATCATCGTCGGCCAGATGATCCGCCGGAACCGGCTCCAGCCCGAAATGCCATAGGCGTCCGCCGCCTCGAGATCGCCCTTGGGCACCGACCGCAGCGCCCCATAGAAAATCTCGCCCGCATAGGCCGAGGTGTTGAGGAACAGCACGATCAGCGCGCCAAGCCAGGCCTTGGTCAGCCACGAGGTCGTGACCGTGACGGTGGTGAAGCCCAGCGGCAGGTCAAAGCCGACACGCGGCAAAAGCACAAAGCTTTCATAGCAAAGGAAGAACTGGATGAAGAGCGGCGAGCCCCGGAAGATGAAGATGAACCATTCGGCCGGCTTGCGGAACCAGGGATTGGCCGATGCCTTTGCCAGCGCCAGCGCATTGGCCAGGAAAAAGCCGAAGAACAGTGCAAGGATGCCGAAGTAAAGGTTCCAGATCATCCCGGACCCGATCAGCACCGTATGTTCGCAGAGCGAAAAGCCGGTCTTCGGCAACATCTTCTCGCCGATGCCGATCGACCGGAGCCCGTAGGCGTGAAGCGTGTCCCAACAGCTCATGCCGCGGCCTTTCGTTGCTGTTCGCCGGCCAGCGTCGCCTGACCATGGCTGAGGCGGCGGCTGAGGCGGGCAAAGACGATCTCGGAGATGCGCGTCATGGCGAGGTAATAGAACAGCAGCCCGACGAAGTAGAATATCCGCCAGTCGCCATGCGGGTAGGCCGAGGCGCCGGTGGTCTTGGACCCGCCAAGTTCGCGCGCCCAGTAAACGATGTCCTCGACGCCGAGGATGAACAGAAGCGGTGTCGCCTTGATCAGGATCATCCACAGGTTCGACAGGCCCGGCAGCGCATAGGTCCACATCTGCGGCACCAGAATGCGGCGGAAGGCCTGGCGGCGGGTCATGCCGTAGGCCTCGGCGGTTTCCATCTGCGCGCGCGGCACGGCCTGCATGGCGCCGTAAAGGACGCTGGCGGCAAAGGCGCCGAAGACGATGGAAAAGGCCAGAACCGCCAGCCAGAAGTTGTAGAATTCATGCACCCATTGCGGGCTGGTCGACAGCGGCAGCTTGGCCTCGGCGCAGACCATGAAATCGCTGCCCTGCCAGATCGGCTGGGTCCAGGTCGGGCATTTGACCTTGTGGCGGATCACCTCGAACAGCTGGTCAAGGGCGATGGGGACGAACAGGAAGAAGATGATGTCGGGAATGCCGCGCACCATGGCGATATAGGCCTTGCCCAGCCAACGGAGCGGCAGAACCGGCGAGCGCGCCGCCATGGCACCGCCAAAGCCGAACAGCATCGCGACCGGCGCCGTGACCAGGAGCAGCACCAGAACCACCCCGAACGAGCCGTAGAACAGCATGTGCTTGCCCGAGCTGAGATAGCACACAAGCCAGCTCAGCCCCTCCAGCGACTTCGGATCAGCGCAACTTGCAAACATCGTCGGATGGCCTCTCTGGCGCCGCCCCGGCCGGGCGGTCTGGCGTGGCCGGCCCGCCCGTCAGGGGCGGGCCGGGAACCCCGGCTGGATCAGAACAGCTTGGCTTGTTCCTTGAACCATTTCTTGATCAGCTCGTTCAGCGAACCGTCGTCCTTCATCGACTGGATGGCGGCATCGAACTTGCCGCGCAGGTCGTTGTCGGACTGGCGCATGCCGATGCCGATGCCGTCGCCAAGCGGGACAGGCTCGCCGACGAATGTCAGCTCGCCGTTCGATTCAGCGACGATCGGTTCCAGAAAGTCCTTGTCGGCAAAGACCGCGATCGCCTCGCCGTTGCGGACGGCGGCGATGGTTTCGTCGGCGGTCGCATATTCGGCCAGCGTCGCGCCTGAATCGGCGACATGCCCGGCCTGGATCGTTGCGGTCTGCGCGGCAACCGTGCCGCCCTTGACGTCGGCATCGGCGCTGAGCGCGACATAGGCGCTGTCGGCCGGCGGGAAGTAGTTCTGGGTAAAGCTGATCACCTTCTTGCGTTCTTCGGTGATCGACATGCCGGCGATGATCGTGTCGTAGTTGCCGGACACGAGGTTGGGGATGATCGAATCCCACTCGTTCGTCACCCATTCGCACTTCAGCTCGGCGCGCTTGCAAAGCTCGTCGCCAAGCTCGCGCTCATAGCCGTCAACCTCGCCCGCGTCATTGACGAAGTTGTAGGGGGGGTAGGCGCCTTCGGTGCCCATGCGCACGACGTCCTGGGCCATGGCGGCCCCTGCGGTCAGCGCCAGCGCGGCGGCGGTCAGGATCAGTTTTTTCATTCTTTGCTCCTCTGTTGGACTAGTATGTGTCGTCGGACGGGCGGTCGTCGCCCTGAAACCAGCGGTCCGACAGCGCGTTCAGCGTGCCGTCGGCCTGCATCTCCTTGATTGCGCCGTCGAGTTTGCGGCGCAAGTCGTCATTGCCCTGACAGACGACCATGGCAACGCCGTCCGAGGGGATGGTTTCCTCTTGCCAGTCGGTCAGCCCGTGGTCCTCCAGGTAGCCCGTGTGCGCGGCGTCGTTGAACGGGCCGTAGCCCCGGTCAACCTCACCGGCCACCAGCGCCGCGAGCATCGCCGCTTCGGTCGGATAGGTCCGGAACCGGCGGCCGGTCTCGCGCAGATGTGCGGCGTGGATCGTGCCCGACTGCACGCCGATCAGCGCGGCGTCGACGGGCGGCGCGTCCGGGCGGCCGACGAAATAGTCGGCACCGTCGGCCTGGGTGTAGGGCAGCGTATAGTCGATCACCCGGTCGCGTTCCGGCGTGACCGCAATGCCCGAGATCGCCATGTCGAACCGGCCGTCGATGACGCCGGGGATCAGCGCATCGAAGGCGGCCACCTGCCATTTGCAGGTCAGCCGCGCGCGTTGGCAGACCTCTTCGGCGACATCATGGTCAAAGCCGCTCAGGCTGCCGTCGGCCTCCTGAAAGATATAGGGCGCAAAATCGGCCTCGGTGCCGATGACCGTCACGCCGGGCGCCCCGGCCGAGGCAAGCGTCAGGCCGGTGATCAGACCGGCTATGGCGCCCGAGCAGACCATCAGTGCGAGGTCGCCGACAGAAAGCCGCGCAACCGCTCGGTCTTCGGATTGCCGAACAGTTCGGCGGGCGGGCCTTCTTCCTCGACCTTGCCCTTGTGCAGGAAGATCACATGGTCGGCGACGTCGGCCGCCAGTTTCATGTCATGGGTGACGATCAGCATCGTCCGCCCCTCTTCGGCCAGGGCCTTGATCACGCGGATCACTTCCTGTTCCAGTTCGGGGTCCAGCGCCGAGGTCGGTTCGTCGAACAACAGCGCCTTCGGCTCCATGCACAGCGCGCGGGCGATGGCGGCGCGCTGTTGCTGGCCGCCCGACAGCTGCGCGGGATAGACGTCGCATTTGTCGCCGATGCCGACCTTGGCCAGGTATTTGCGCGCCGCCGCCTCGACCTCGGCGCGGTCGCGGCCAAGGACGGTCAGCGGCGCCTCCATGACGTTTTGCAGGATCGTCATGTGGGACCAGAGGTTGAACTGCTGGAACACCATCGACAGGTTGGTGCGGACCCGGATCATCTGCGCCTTGTCGGCCGGATGACGGCCAAGCCCGGTGCCCCGCCATTTGATCGGCTCGCCGTCGAACAGAACGTCGCCCTGCTGGCTTTCCTCAAGCAGGTTGCAGCAGCGCAGAAGCGTCGATTTTCCCGACCCGGACGAGCCGATCAGGGCGATCACCTTGCCCTTGCGCGCCACGACCGAGACGCCCCTCAGAACTTCAAGCGAACCATAGGCCTTGTGAAGATCGCGTATTTCAATGACCGGCGTTTCTTGTCCCGACACCTGCAAGCCACCCTTTTTCCCGTTTCACCGAATAGGGCGCAATTGCGGTCAGTTTGCAACGCAGATTCCGCCGAATATGGCAGGCGATGGTGCGGAATGGACGGTCAGATGATCCAGTTTGTCAGGTTTGCACCGGGGTGGGCACCGCAAGGTAAGATTCGGGCGCTATGGCAACCAGCCCCTTCAGGCCAAGCGCCGCGCGGTCGTCCTGCCCGAGCGCCGCGATGGCTGCGCGGGTGGCCTGGGCGATTGCCGCGACGTCATTTCCCCTTGCGGTGATCAGCGGCAGGCCGGGCGTCGGGTCGGTGCGGGCAGCGATCCTGAGCCTTGCCGCAAGGTCGGGGCGGAACCGTTCGAGCAGCCGCCAGGTCACGGCGTCGATGGCGGCAATGTCGGCGCGGCCCTCGGCCACGGCGGTGGCGCTGGCCAGATGCGCGCCGGTGACCAGGCGGCGGTCAAAGCGCGCGCCCACGGCTGCGGCATGGTTTTGCGGCGCGGCCCAGCCCGACTGGCTGTCATAGCCGTTGATCGCCAGCGTCCCGCCCAGAAAGTCGGTCCAGTCGCCCGGCCGCCCCGCCGCGACGATCAGCTGGGAATAATAGTGGCCCGGCGCGGCCCCCGGCAGGCCATGGTCGGGCGTGCCGACCAGCGCGACCTTGTCGTGAAGCAGGGTCCGATAGGGAAAGCCGCAGGTCTGGCTCAGGACCATATCCCCGGCCGTCCAGTCGTTCCAGCGATCCCCCCGGTGCAGCGCCTCGGGCGCGGCGATGCCGGCCGCCCGCAAGCGGTCGCGGATCGCCGCCCACAGCCGGTCGGTCGGCGGCCGGACCTCGGCCCAGTCATACATCGGCAGCGTCGCGATCATCGCCGTTCGGCCCTTTGCCGGGCCAGCGCGCTGTCGCGGTCGTTGATGCCCAGAAGATCGGCGACCAGCCGCAGCGCCGCATCCTCGCCCGCGTCGCGCGCGCCGTCGGCAAGGGCCACCGACCAGAGCGCCTCGACCAGACCGGTCCGTTCCTCCAGCGGAACGGCGGCCTTCAGCGCGCGGGTGAAGCGCACCGTGTCGGGCGCCTCGGCCTCCAGCGCCTCGGCGCTTTGCCGCAGTGCGGTCGCGGCGTCGGGCGTCAGCCCGTGGCGGGCGCCCAGCACCCGGTCGATCCGCGCGGCCTCGGCCGTCTCATAGCGGCCATCGGCCCGCGCGACCCGGACCAGAAGCGCCGCCAGCGCCAGTTCGGCGTCGGGCCGGGGCAGGATCGCCGGGGTCGGCGCGAAGAGCGAGGAGAGAAGGCGGCCAAACATGGGCCAGCTATAGCGGCGCGGGCGGCGCTGTGCAAAGGGTCGCGCGCATTCGCGGCCCTGCGCGGTTGCATCGGCGTTGCCCGGGCACTAACTAGCGATGACAGCGCCCGCGTGGCGCCGCAGGACAAGCTGGGGTTGCCATGGAAATCTTCACCACCGCGGGGCTGACCGCCCTCATGCAAGTCATCGCCATCGACCTGGTGCTGGCCGGCGACAAACCCGGCAGCATCGGCCTTGCCGCCGCCGGTCTGCCGCGGGAACAGCGCGGCAGCGCGATCCTGGGCGGGAGTGCTGCCGCAACAGACAAGCGGATCATCTTCGCGCTTCTGGCGACCAAACTGATGTCGGTGATCGGGCTTTTGCTGGTCGGCGGGATCCTTCTGCTCTGGGTCTGCTGGAAGATGTGGCGCGAACTGCGCGAAACCCATGCCGACGAGGTTCGTGCCGAAGAGGCGCTGTCGGGGCTGGATGAGAACGCCGACGGGGTGGTGGCGGGCGGCGGCCCCAAGAAGACTTTCGGTCAGGCGGCCTGGCAGATCGTGATTGCCGACCTGTCGATGTCGCTCGACAATGTGCTGGCCGTGGCAGGCGCCGCGCGCGAGCATCCGACCGTGCTGGCGATCGGACTGGTCCTTTCGATCGCGCTGATGGGCCTTGCGGCGACCTTCGTGGCGCGGCTGCTGAACCGCCATCGCTGGATCGCCTATGTCGGCCTTGCGATCATCGTCTATGTCGCCCTGCGGATGATCTGGGAGGGCTGGCACCAGGTCAGCCCGGCCGTCGCGACCGTGATCGGATAGGGGCAGGGCGGGGCAGGGCGTTGCCGCGCCACTCTTTCACTGAAAGAGAGGCCTGTTTCGCTCAGCCCCCATCGGCGAAAAGAACCGCGCGGCCTCAGAGGGACGGTGCGTGCTCGCACGCACCGTCCCTCTGTTCATGCGCCGAGGCGATCCCGGAGAAGCGTTCCCGGTGAGCGGGGCCGCTCTTCCACCGCAAGATCGGCCAGTCCCGCCCGGCCCGGCGTCGGGGAAAAGGACATCGCGGCCTCAATCGGCAGGGGCAAGTGACCCTGCCGCCACGATCCGATGCCACCCGCTCCGCCCGGTCGCCCAAAGCGACCGGGCAGCGCCTGCCCCTGCGGGGGGCTGGCGCTTCGCGCCATCCGGGGCAGGCTCTGCCCTCTGTCGTGAGAGGCCGAGGCGGTCCCCGGGAAACGTCCCCGCATGAGCGGGGCCGCTCTTCCACTGGAAGATCGGCCTTTTCCGCTCAGCCCGGCGTCTCGGGACTTGACCGCGCCGTCTCAGTCGGCGGGGGCACGTGACCCTGCCGCCACGCATCGATCCCCACCCGCACCGCCCGGTCGCCCAAAGCGACCGGGCAGCGCCTGCCCCTCGCGGGGGC
>CAZORV010000070.1:4526-14244 GCA_964582215.1 uncultured Frigidibacter sp. | reverse complement strand
CTGCCCTCTGTCGGTGCGTGTTGAGCCGGCCCCGGGGAAACCTCTCCGAGTGAGCGGGGCTGCTCTTCCGCCCGAAGATCAGCCTTTTCCGCTCAGCCCGGCGTTGGCAGGAATGTCAGCGGCGTCCGTCCCGGCCGGATGTATCGCCGCGACGGGTATGGCTCAGGGGGCCGAGGCCCGCCGGCTCGGGCCGTTCCTGCGGCGGGCCCTGTTGACCTGCGCGCTATTTCCACCCGGCAGTGTAGTGGACGATCTCGCGGCCGGGGTAGGCGGCCTGCAGGGCGGCCTCGTCCAGACCGGCGGCTTCGTGCAGGTAGATCGTGCCACGCAGCCAGGGGTCGTTCAGCATCAGCCCGCTGCCGTCATCGCCCGCCTTGCCGAAGATCACGATCTTGTCCGCGAACCGCCCGTCGGCCGCATCGCGCCGGACCGTCGAATGATAGCCGCTGTACTCATGATATTTCGTCACCGCCCGCCAGGGCAGAAAGACGCAGAACCCGAAGATGCAGGCGTACCAGAACAGCGAGTCGATCCGCACATAGGCCTCGCCGTCGCCTTCGGGGAACCGCTCGCGGATCGCCTGATAGCCGCGCGCCGACAGGTAGAACAGCGGGAAGGCCGCCATGACCCAATAGCGCGGGCCGATGTAATAGCTGTCGGCGAACCAGTAGAAGAACATCACGGTCACCACCGTCGCGACAACCGCGATCATTGCCCGGTCGGTCCGGTCCGGCCGCTGCCAGAGGACGAAGGCAAAGATCAGCGCCAGCGAGCCGACCGACCAGCCCATCATCTCGAACTGCAGGCTGGCGGTCAGGTTCACCAGATTGATCACCGCCTCGGCCAGCGAATGGCCGGGCCAGAGGTCAAGCGCCCCCCAGCCGCCCGGCGGCCCGATCTCGGGGCCGAAGCCATAGGCGCTGGTCCCCGGCCCCCAGGTCTGGTCAAGATAGCGCGTCAGCGGCTGGGTCAGGGCCGCGCCGGTGATCAGCCGGTGATAGACCAGCAAAAGCCCGCCGGTGATCGCGCAGCCGAACCCGTAGACCAGCGCCCGGCCCGGGCCGCCCTGCGGCGCGATCAGCAACAGCCAAAGCCCGGTCAGACCGCCGATCATCAGCCCGTCGAGCGGGCGCGCGGCAAAGATCCAGCCCATCGCCAGCCCGGCCAGCCACAGCTGCAGCAGCGCCCGGCGCGGCCCGTCCCCGGCGCGCAGGATCAGCCACCAGGCCAGCAGCATCAGGAACATCGTCAGCGTATGGGCCATCAGCGAGGCCGACAGCGCCAGAAGCCAGGGCGAGGCCCCCATCATCATCGCCACAAGGTCGGCCTGATCGCGGCCGGCGAGCCGCCGGGTGATCGCATGGCCAAGCAGCACCGACAGCGCCGCCAGCAGCGGGTTGACCAGCCACGGCACCCCCGCCGCGACGCCGATGGCCAGCGCGGCGGGCCAGCCCGGCACCGTCGCCGCATACCAGCGGTCGCCGTCGACCTGGAACAGGTAATATTCAAGCCCCGGCTGTGCCGCCGGCGGCGGTGCGGGCACCGTCAGCGCGCCCCCGGCAAAGGTCTCGGCCTGAAAGAGATAGGCCACCTCATCCTCGACATGCGGCATCCGTTCAAAGGCGTAGAAGGACAACAGCAGGCTGACCGCCAGCGTCACCGTCGCCGGCACCAGCGGCGACAGCCGGTAAAGCCCGCTGATCGGACTTTTGACCTGGCTCATCGCCGCAAAGACCGCGAGATGCACCAGCGTCAGCGCAGTGCCGACGACGATATGCGCGACATAGGCCGTCGCATCACCGCGCCCGAGGTAGAACAGGATCGGCACCGAGAAAACCCCGGTAAGCAGGATGAAAAGCGCAAGCCGCCCAAGCCCGAGCCGCGCGCGTGCCGCCTGCAGAACCCGGCCCGGCCCGGCGCGGACCAGCACCACAAGGGCCGCCAGCGCCTCGGCACTGATCATTCCGGCCGTCGCCCATTCTTTCCAGTTCTGCGGCTTCAGATGCAGGGTCGGGAACCAGAGCGCCTCGGTCACGTAAAGCTGCGCCGCCCCGCCAAGGATCAGGAAAAATGCAAGGATGCCAAAGGCCAGCGCGCCGCGCTTCATGCAGATGCCAAGGGCGATGGCCGCGACGCCGACGATGGCGAAATACCAGCGGTCGATCAGCACGGTCGGCCAGCCGGTCATCGCGTCCGTCACGAAAATCGCCGCCGCCACCAAAACGGCACCCGTCGCCTGCGCCAGCCCGCCCAAAATCCGGTGTTCAGTCATCAAATCCTCGTCACGCCCGCGCTTTTCGCGGCGCCAAAACCTCGGCCGGCGGGGAAATCGCCTCCGCCTTCTGTTCCGTCCCGTCGATATTCACCAGCTCCCGCTCGATCACCATCGGCCCGCCCCTGACCTGATTGTGGATCGAGGTGATATATTCGCCCAGCATCCCGATGAACAACAGCTGGACCCCCGACAGGAAGAACAGCGCCACGATGATCGTCGTCGTCCCGCGCGGCACCACGCCCAGGCCGATCGCATAGAAGATCACCGAAAAGACCGCGAACAGGATGCTGACCAGCGCGATGCCGGTGCCGACGAAGGTGCAGGCCCGCATCGGTGCCTTGGTAAAGGCGAAGATCGCGTTCAGCGCCTGATCGACCAGCATGAAGAGATTGTGCTTGCTGACGCCGCGTTTGCGGGCACGCCAGGTGTAGGGCACGATGATCCGGCGAAAGCCGACCGAGGCGATGATGCCGCGGATATAGGGGTAGTGGTCGTTGTGGCGCAGGACCGCTTCCAGCACCTTGCGGTCGATCAGCTGAAACTCGCCCACGTCCGGCGACAGTTCGAAATCTGACAAGGCATTGACAAGGCGGTAGAAAACCTTGCGGCTGGTCCGCAGGGCAAAGGTCTCCTCGCGCGTCGAGCGCGCGCCCGCGACGATCTCGTATCCCTGTTCCCAAAGCTTCACGAATTCGGGCAGCAGCTCCGGCGGGTCCTGCAGGTCGACCGGCAGCATCACCAGCGTCGCGTCGCCGGTCGCATGACGCAGGCCGTTGAAGGTCGACCGGAAAACCCCGAAATTCCGCGCGTTCACCACGATCTTCACCGCCGGATCGCGGGCCGCCAGCGCCTTCAGAATCTCGACCGTGCGGTCGGACGAACAATTGTCGATGAAGATATGTTCGCGCTCATAGCCCGGCAGGTCGCGGTCAAAGATTGCCCTGACCGTCTCGTAACAGGTCTCGACATTGTCTTCTTCGTTGTAACAGGGCGAGACGATTGAGATTTTCTTCATGCGGGGCAGGGCCTGACCAGGGGGCAATTCACCGAAACGACCGGAGGACGGACTGCCCGCCGGCGCGGGCGACTCCTCTTCTAGCGACTTTAGCGGAATTTCCCAGACTTTCGCACGTTTCGGCCCACTTACCGGCCGATTGTTCGCGCAATACGTGTAGAACTGCGGATTTGGGCGCGATTGTCGAGCCGCCGTCACGTCGGCCCGGCGCATTCACCCGCAAGCGATGATCAAGCCTTTTCGAAAAAGGTCAAATATTCGACGCTTTTTGGTAAATGACCGCTTCCGGCGCTGCTATCCTGACCCCAATCAGGAGAATGCCATGCCCCTTACCATGAACCGCGATGTCTTCATTACCTGCGCCGTCACCGGCTCGGGCGCCACCCAGGACCGCAGCCCGCATGTGCCGCGCAGCCCCAAAGAGATCGCCGACAGCGCCATCGCCGCCGCCAAGGCCGGCGCCGCCATCGTTCATTGCCATGTGCGCGACCCCGAAACCGGCAAGCCCTCGCGTCGGCTGGACTATTACCGCGAAGTCACCGAGCGGATCCGTGAATCCGAGGTGGACATGGTCCTGAACCTGACCGCCGGCATGGGTGGCGATATTGTCTTTGGCGATGTCGAACATCCGTTCCCGGTCAACCGGGCCGCCACCGACATGGTCGGCGCGACCGAGCGCGTGGCCCATGTCGCCGACTGCCTGCCGGAAATCTGCACGCTCGACTGCGGGACGATGAACTTCAACGAAGCCGACTATGTCATGACCAACACGCCCGGCATGCTGCGCGCCATGGGCAAGATGATGACCGACCTGGGCGTCAAGCCCGAGATCGAAGCCTTTGACACCGGCCATCTGTGGTTCGCCAAGGAACTGGTGCGTGAAGGCACGCTGGCACCGCAGGCCATGGTCCAGCTCTGCATGGGCGTTCCGTGGGGGGCGCCGAACGACCTGAACACGTTCATGGCCATGGTCAACGCCATCCCGTCCGACTGGAACTGGTCGGCCTTTTCGCTGGGCCGCGACCAGATGGCCTATGCGGCCGCGGCGGTGCTGGCGGGCGGCAACGTCCGCGTCGGGCTCGAGGATAATCTCTGGCTTGGCAAGGGGCAGCTGGCGACCAACGAACAGCTTGTCGACCGCGCCGTGACCATCATCGAAAACCTTGGCGCCCGGGTGATCGGCCCTGCGGAAGTCAGGGCCAAGCTTGGACTGACCAAACGGGCGCCAAGGGCGCGTTAACGCGGCGCGCTCAACTGTCGGTACGCGCGCTGTACGGGCGCTGTACGGATGATGCACGGAAAGCACCTGCAAAAATGCGGGGCAGGGAATGACAAGGGAACGGGCTATGACGCGCAAGGCGGCAATTATCGGTGGCGGGGTTATCGGCGGTGGCTGGGCTGCAAGGTTCCTTCTGAACGGCTGGGATGTGCAGGTCTTCGACCCCGATCCCCAGGCCGAACGCAAGATCGGCGAGGTTCTGGCCAACGCCCGCCTGGCCCTGCCCGCGCTCGCCGATGTGCCGATGCCGCCCGAGGGGCGCCTGACCTTTCACACCTCTATCAAAGATGCGGTGCAAGGCGTTGAATATGTGCAGGAATCCGTATCAGAACGGTTGACCCTGAAGCACAAGGTCTTTGCCGAGATTCAGGCAGCCGCCCCTGACGTTCTGGTCGGCTCTTCGACCTCTGGGTTCAAACCCTCCGAACTGCAGGACGGTGCGGCGAACCCCGGCACGATCTTTGTGTCGCACCCGTTCAACCCGGTCTATCTTCTGCCCCTGTCCGAGGTGGTCCCAAGCGCGAAAAGTGATCCGAAAGCCATTGAAAAGGCAAAGGATATCCTGCGTGACATCGGCATGTTCCCCCTGCATGTCCGCAAGGAAATCGACGCCCATATCGGCGACCGCTTCCTGGAAGCCGTCTGGCGCGAGGCGCTGTGGCTGGTGAAGGACGGCATCGCCACCACCGAGGAAATCGACGAATGTATCCGCATGGGCTTTGGCCTGCGCTGGGGGCAGATGGGCCTCTTCGAGACCTACCGCATCGCCGGGGGCGAGGCGGGCATGCGCCATTTCATGGCCCAGTTCGGCCCGGCGCTGAAATGGCCCTGGACCAAGCTGATGGACGTGCCCGAGTTCAACGACGAACTTGTCGATCTGATCGCCAGCCAGTCCGATGCGCAGTCGGGCCACCATACGATCCGCGAACTGGAACGGATCCGCGACGCCAACCTGATCGGCTTTCTGCGGGTGCTGAAGGATCGCGACTGGGGTGCCGGCAAGATCCTCAAGGATCAGGACCGGCGCCTTGCCGCCCTGCTGCCCGCCCCGCCGAAGGCCGAGCCGATGGCCATGGCGCGGATGCAGGTCCTGCCGGGCTGGATCGACTATAACGGCCATATGACGGAAAGCCGCTATTTGTTTGCCGGATCAGAGGTTTGCGACAATTTCCTCAGGCTGATCGGCGCCGACATGGACTATGTCAAGGCGGGCCATTCCTACTACACCGCCGAAAGCCACATCATGCATCTGGGCGAGGCCAGGCTCGGCGACCGGCTGACCGGTTCCATTCAGGTGCTGGCGGCCGACGAAAAGCGGCTTCATACGTTCATCCGCATCAGCAGGGGCGACGAAGCGGTTGCGACCATTGAACAAATCCTTCTTCACGTCGACATGGCAGCCGGCAAGGTCTGCCCGGCCGGAGCCGAGGTGCTGGCCCGGCTGATGCCGATCGCCGAGGCGCACAAGTCGCTGCCGCGGCCCGAGGCGGCCGGGCGTCACGTCGGTCAGCGCAAATAGGTGGGCAACATGGATTTCGGCCTTACAGAAGAACAGCGGATGATCGTCGAGACGACGCGCGCCTTCGTCGAGACGGAACTCTATCCCCACGAGGCGCTGGTCGAGCGCACCGGCCATCTGCCGATGGAACTGGTGCGCGAGATCCAGAAAAAGGCCATCGACCTTGGCCTTTATGCCGCGAACCTGCCGGTCGAGGTCGGCGGCGGCGGGCTCGACACCCTGTCGTGGCTGCTTTACGAAAAGGAACTCGGGCGGGCCAATTACGCGCTTCACTGGACCTGCGTCGCGCGCCCCTCGAACATCCTGCTGGCCGGGACCGACGAACAGCGCGAACGCTATCTCTTCCCTTGCGTCCGGGGCGAGACCTGGGATTGCCTGGCCATGACCGAACCCGGCGCCGGGTCCGACCTGCGCGGCATGAAGGCCAGCGCCCGGCAGGACGGCGATGACTGGGTGCTGAACGGCACCAAGCATTTCATCAGCCATGCCGACATTGCCGGTTTTGCGATCGTCTTCATGGCCACGGGCCAGGAAGAGACCCCGCGCGGGCCGAAACAGCGCATCACGGCGTTTTTCGTCGACCGTGACACCCCCGGCCTGACCATCCGCGACGGCTACCGCAATGTCAGCCATCGCGGCTACACCAATGCGGTGCTTGAATTCGACGATTGCCGCCTGCACAAGCGGCAGGTGCTGGGCGAGGTTCACAAAGGGTTCGAGGTCGCCAACCAGTGGCTCGGCGCGACCCGCCTTCAGGTCGCCTCGACCTGCATCGGCCGGGCCGAACGGGCGCTTGGCCACGCCATCTCCTACGCCGCCGAACGCCGGCAGTTCGGCCAGCAGATCGGCAAGTTTCAGGGCATTTCCTTCAAGCTTGCCGACATGGCGACAGAGTTGAAGGCGGCCGAACTTCTGACCCGCGAGGCCGGCTGGAAATATGACCAGGGCACCGTCACCGAGGCCGACATGTCGATGGCCAAGCTGAAGGCGACCGAAATGCTGGCGATGGTCGCGGACGAGGCGATCCAGATCCATGGCGGCATGGGCCTGATGGATGATCTGCCGCTGGAACGGATCTGGCGCGACGCGCGGGTCGAGCGGATCTGGGAGGGCACCAGCGAAATCCAGCGTCACATCATCAGCCGCGAACTTCTGCGCGCGGTCGGAGGTTGAAACGCCCCGGGGCTCTGCCCCGGACCCCGGGATATTTAGGAAGAGAAGAAACGAAGTGTTAACCCTGGTCGGCGAGTTTGAGGGTGCGGTACAGGCGGGGACGCCGATGACCGCAAGAGGAGAAGGCTCCCTGTCCCGCTTGCCCGGGGCAGGGCGTCATCGGCCCGCCCCCCCTTCTTCTCTTTCCAAATATCCCGGGGTCCGGGGCAGCGCCCCGGCGCCGGCCGTCGGAAAGGGAGCCGGTCATGGGGCATGACCTGTCGCGTCTCCTGCGGCCGCGGTCGATCGCGGTTTTCGGCGCCGGCTGGGCGGTCAATGTCATCGACCAATGTCGCCGGATGGGCTACGCCGGGCCGATCTGGCCGGTCCATCCGACGCGGGCAGAGGTCGCGGGGCTGAAGGCCTATCCGTCGGTGGGTGCCCTTCCGGGCGTCCCGGACGCGGCCTTTGTCGGCGTCAACCGCCATGCGACCGTCGAGGTGGTGGCGGCACTGGCCGCCAGCGGGGCAGGCGGCGCCATCTGCTTTGCCAGCGGCTGGACCGAGGCGGGCGAGGCCGGGCTGCAGGCCGATCTGGTGGCGGCGGCGGGCGCCATGCCGATCCTGGGCCCGAACTGCTACGGCGTGATCAACTACCTCGACGGCGCGCTTCTCTGGCCCGACCAGCATGGTGGCGTCCGGGTCGACCGGGGGGTGGCGCTGATCAGCCAGTCCTCGAACATCGTCATCAACCTGACGATGCAGGCCCGCGCCCTGCCGGTCGCCTATGTCGCCTGTCTCGGCAACGCGGCGATGGTCGGGCTTGCCGACCTTGCGGCGGCGCTTCTGGCCGATGACCGCGTGACGGCACTCGGGCTTTATGTCGAGGGGATCGACGATGCCCCGGCATTTGCCGCCCTGGCCGAGGTTGCCCGGGCCGCCGGCAAGGGCGTCGTCTGCATCAAGTCCGGCAAGACCGACCAGGCCCGCGCCGCCGCCGCCTCGCACACCGCCGCGCTGGCGGGCGGCGGCGCGGCATCGACGGCATTCTTGCGCCAGATCGGCGTGGCCGAAGTGAACACACCCGCCGAACTGATCGAAACGCTGAAGATATTCCATGTTCACGGACCCGCGATCGGCACCCGGCTTTGTTCGCTGTCCTGTTCGGGGGGCGAGGCGGGGCTGGTCGCGGATCTTGCGGCACCGCTGGCGCTTGACTTTCCGCCGGTGCCCGCCGCGACGGCCGTCCGGCTCGGCGAAATCCTCGGGCCGATCGTCACGATTGCCAACCCGCTCGACTATCACACGTTCATCTGGGGCGACGGGCCGCGGACCCGCGATGTCTTTGCGACGATGCTTGGCGCCTATGACGCCGGGGTCTTTCTGATCGATCCGCCGCGCCCGGACCGCTGCGACGCGGCAAGCTATCAGCCGGCGCTTGACGGGGTCGTGGCGGCGCAGGCCGCCACCGGCCGGCCGGCCTTTCCCGTCGCCTCGCTGCCCGAGAATTTTGACGAGGCGACGGCCGCGCGGCTGATGGCCGGTGGTGTCGTGCCGCTGATGGGGGTCGAGACGGCGCTGGCGGCGCTGAGGGCCGCCGCGACGCCGCCCGGCCGGCCGGGCTGGCGGCCGCTGCCCGCCGCGTCGCCCCGCGACAGCCGGCTGTTGTCCGAGGCCGAGGGCAAGGCGCTGATCGCGGCGGCCGGGGTCGCCGTGCCGCGCGCGGTGACGGCGCCCACGCTGGCCGAGGTGCGGGCCGCGGCGGCGGAGCTTGCGCCGCCCTTGGCGCTGAAGGGGCTGGGCTTTGCCCACAAGACCGAAGCCGGGGCGGTGCGGCTGAACCTGACCTCGCTTGACGGGCAGTCCGGGATGCCGGGTGCGACGGGCTATCTGGTCGAGGAGATGGTCAGCGGAGCGGTCGCCGAACTTCTGGTCGGGGTCCGGCGGGATCCGGTCTACGGGCTGACGGTGACGCTTGGCCTTGGCGGGGTCACGGCCGAGCTTTTGGCCGACACGGTCACGCTGATCTGGCCGGTGACCGGGGACGAGGTGCTGGCGGCGGCCGGGCGGCTGCGGCTCTGGCCGCTGCTCGACGGCTATCGTGGCCGGCCCCGGGCCGACATGGCGGCGGTTGCCGCGCTGGTGCTGGCGCTCGGGTCGCTGATGGCGGCCGACGGCACCATCGAAGAGATCGAAATCAATCCGGTCCTTGCCTGCGCCAGGGGCGCGGTGGCGGTGGACGCGCTGGTCAGGAGGGTGTGAAATGGCTGGGATGCTGATGCGAACCGACGGGCCGATCCGCACGCGGCGCGAGGGCGCGGTGCTGGAGGTGACGCTCGACCGGCCCAACGCCAATGCGATCGACCTTGCGACCAGCCGGATCATGGGCCTGACTTTCCGCGACTTTCGCGATGATGACAGCCTGCGCGTGGCGATCCTGCGGGCCGAGGGCGAAAAGTTCTTTTGCCCGGGCTGGGAC
>CAZORV010000070.1:0-4516 GCA_964582215.1 uncultured Frigidibacter sp. | reverse complement strand
GGGGGATGCGGTTGACGGCGACTACGGGATCGGCGGTTTCGGCGGCCTGCAGGAGCTTCCGAACCTCAACAAGCCGGTGATCTGCGCGGTCAACGGCATCTGCTGCGGCGGTGGGCTGGAACTGGCTTTGTCCTGCGACCTGATCCTTGCCACCCACACTGCGACCTTCGCCCTGCCGGAGATCCGTTCGGGCACTGTCGCGGACGCGGCCTCGATCAAGCTGCCCAAGCGCATTCCCTATCATGTCGCGATGGACCTTTTGCTGACCGGCCGCTGGTTCGACGCCGACGAGGCGCTGCGCTGGGGGATCGTCCGCGAGGTGACGACGGCGGCCGAGCTGTTGCCCAGGGCCTGGGCTCTGGCGCGGCTTTTGGAATGCGGGCCGCCGCTGGTCTATGCGGCGATCAAGGAAGTGGTGCGCGAGGCCGAGAATATGCGGTTTCAGGATGCGCTGAACCGGATCACCAAACGGCAGATGCCGACGGTCGACCGGCTGTATTCATCCGAGGATCAGCTGGAAGGCGCCCGCGCTTTTGCCGAAAAGCGCGCGCCCGAATGGAAAGGTCGCTAGTGGGGGATGGGGGGATCATGAGTATTTGCACAAAGAAAAAGCCAGGCCGGTTTTTTCTTTGCACAAATACTCTGCGGGGGTTGCGGGGGTGCAAAACCCCCGCTTCTTTCCGGCAATCACTCGCCGCGCGGGAAGCGTTTGCTGTCTTCCAGGACGTTCAGGTCCATATGGTTGCGCATGTAGCGTTCCGAGGCCGCGCGAAGCGGCTGGTAGTCCCAGGGGAAATAGGCGCCGTTGCGGAGCGCCTCGTAGACGACCCAGCGGCGGGCCTGGCTTTGGCGGACGTCGCCGTCAAAACGGGCAAGGTCCCAGCGGGCGTCGGCGAGGGCGGCAAAATGCGCGTGCGTCGCGGCATGGGCCGGGTCGGCGGCAAGGTTGGTGCGTTCCTGCGGGTCGGCCTCGACGTCGAACAGAAGGTCGGGATCGGCGGCGCAGCGGATGTACTTCCAGCGGCCTTCGCGCAGTGCCACGAGGGGCGCGATCGAGCCTTCGGCGGCATATTCCATCTCGACCGGCGCGCGGCCTGCGCCAGCGGCGACCGGCAGCAGGCTGGTGCCGTCGGTCCAGGGCAGGACCTCGTCAAGCGAGATGCCGGCAATGTCGGCCAGCGTCGGCGTGACGTCGAGGGTCGAGACCGGGATGTCGATCCGGGAGGGCGTCAGGCCGGGGGCCGAGACCATCAGCGGAACGCGGGCCGAGCCTTCGAAGAAGTTCATCTTGAACCACAGCCCGCGTTCACCCAGCATGTCGCCATGATCCGAGGTGAAGACGATGACCGCCTCTTGCCTTGTCGCCTTCAGGACGGCGAGCAGTTCGCCGATCTTGTCGTCGACATAGCTGATATTGGCGAAATAGCCGTGGCGGGCGCGGGCGATATTCTCGGCCGTCACATGGGCCGAGCGCCAGTCGGACGCATCCATCAGGCGCTTCGAATGGGGGTCCTGATCCTCGTACGCCAGGGGTGTGCTTTCGGGCGACAGGTGGTTGCAGCCCTTGTAAAGGTCCCAGTATTTCTTGCGCGCGACGTAGGGGTCGTGCGGGTGCGACAGGCTGACGGTCAGGCACCAGGGCCGTTTGTCGCCGCCGCGCGACAGGTCGTAAAGCTTCTGGCTGGCCTGGTGGATGACGTCGTCGTCATATTCAAGCTGGTTGGTGATCTCGGCGACGCCCGCGCCGGTGACCGAGCCGAGGTTGTGATACCACCAGTCGATCCGCTCGCCGGGTTTGCGGTAGTCGGGCGTCCAGCCGAAGTCGGCGGGGTAGATGTCGGTGGTCAGGCGCTCCTCGAAGCCGTGGAGCTGGTCGGGGCCGACGAAGTGCATCTTGCCGCTGAGGATCGTCTGGTAGCCGGCGCGGCGGAGGTGGTGGGCGAAGGTCGGCGTGTCGGCGGGGAACTCGGCGGCGTTGTCGAAGGCGCCGGTATGGCTCGGCAGGAGCCCGGACACGAACGAGGCGCGGGACGGGGCGCAGAGCGGGCTGGCGCAGTAGGCGCTGGCGAAGCGCGCCGAGCGGCCGGCGAGGGCGCGAAGGTGGGGGACGTGGAGGAAGTCGGCCGGGGCGCCGCCGGGGAAGAGGGTGCCGGCGAGTTGGTCGACGATGACGACGAGGATGTTGGGGCGGGTGGTCATGATCAGGATGTTTTCACGGAGTCGGTTGCGGTGTCGGGCGCCCGCGGCACTGGCAGGGCAAGATCGCCTCTCCGCCCGGCGGCTCGCCCCTTCTCTTTCTTCTCTTGCCGTGCGCAAGCACGGCGTGCGCCTGCCTGCCCCCCGGCAGGCGCACTCCGACGTTTCCGCCAGGATCTCGGCGTCACGGAAGGTGCGCCCGCCCAGGCAGGCGCACGCCGTGCCTCGGCCGAGGTCGCGAGGCGCGAGGCTTCGAGCCGATGACCCGGTGCCGGCGTCAGAGGCCGAGCGCCGACTTCACCGCCGGCAGGCCGGGCTGGCCGTCGAGCGTCGTCACGTTGGCGAGCCAGCCGTCGAGGCGGCCGGGGTTCTCGGCGATCCACTTCTTCGCCGCGGCGTCGGGCGTCTCGCCGTCGTCGAGGATCAGGCCCATCATCTGGTTCTCCATGTCGACGTCGAAGACGAGGTCCTCGAAGAGCTGGGCCGCGTTCGGGCACTGCGCGGCCCAGCCGGTGCGGGCGAGCGTCCACACCGTCGCGCCGCCGAAGTCGGGGCCGAAGTAGGCGTCGCCGCCCGCGAGGTAGGTGAGCTCGTGGGCGACGTTCATCGGGTGCGGCGCCCAGGCGAGGAAGACGATGCCGTCGCCGCCCTTCTCGGCGCGCGTCACCTGGGCGAGCATCGCCTGCTCGCCCGACTCGACCAGCGTCCACTCGCCGAGGCCGAAGTCGTTGGCGTCGATCATCTTCTGGAGGCTCTGGTTCGCCGGCGCGCCGGTCTCGATGCCGTAGATCTTGCCGTCGAACTCGTCGGCGTGGGCGGCGAGGTCCTTGAAGTCCTTGACGCCGTATTCGGTCGCGGCCGCCGTCGGCACGGCGAGGGTGAACTTGGCGCCCTCGAGGTTCCGGGCGATCACCTCGGCGGCCTTGGCGGCGTCGAGGTCGTCGCGGAAGTGCTGCTGGGCCGGCATCCAGTTGCCGAGGAAGACGTCGATCTCGCCCTTCTTCATCGCCTCGTAGCCGATCGGCACCGAGAGGGTCTTGACCTCGGGCTCGTAGCCGAGCGCGGCGAGGAGCGTGCTCGCGATGGCGTTCGTCGAGGTGATGTCGGTCCAGCCCGGGTCGGAGAGCCGGATGGCCTTGCAGCTCGCGTCGTCCGCGGCGAGGCCAGGGGCCGCGCCGAGGACGGCGGCCGCGACGAGCGCTGAGGCGAATTTCATGCGGGTCGTCTCCTTCTCGATGGTGGACATCACAGCGTGCCCCGGCCGCCCGGACCGCCGCAGCCTAGGAGCGACCGTTGGCGGCGACAAGGCGACGTGTGCGCGATTTGCCCGACGGGGGCGGCGGCTCCCTTCACCGCGTCCGGTCAGGTCGGGGCGGCGCGGAGCGCCCGGAACTGGTCGAGCGCGAGCATCGCGTCGGCGGCGTACATCACCGACGGGCCGCCGCCCATGTAGACCGCCATCGCCAGGGTCTCGACGATCTCCTCGCGGGTGGCGCCGAGGCGGACGAGGGCGTCCATGTGGAAGCCGATGCAGCCGTCGCAGCGCGTCGCGACGCCGATCGCGAGCGCGATCAGCTCCTTGGTCCTGGCGTCGAGGGCGCCGGGCCTCGTCGCGGCGCTCGCGAGGACGGAGAAGCCCTGCATCGTCTCGGGCGCCTCCTGCCGCAGCGCCTTCATGCCGCCGCCGATGCGCTGGGTGATCTCGGGGTATGACTTGCTCATGGTGACCTCGGTCGAGGGGTGCTCGGGTGCTCTCGGGGGCAGGGTAGCTTTAGGAGCGGCGCGGGGCGGCGACAAGGCGGCGAAATCGCGATTGCATCGGCGGGGGCCGGGCGGCAGTCTCGGGCCGCGACGAGGAGGACCCGAATGAACTGCGTCTTCATACAGCTCCGCTGCCGCCCGGGGCGGACCTACGAGGTCGCCGACGCGATCTACGACCGCGAGTTCGCCTCGGAGCTCTACTCGACGAGCGGCGAGTACGACCTCCTGATGAAGGTCTATATCCCCGAGGACGAGGACATCGGCCGCTACATCAACGAGCGCATCCTCGGCATTCCCCACGTCGACCGGAGCCTGACGACGCTGACCTTCAAGGCCTTCTGACGGTGGGGGCGTTCTGAGATGATCACCGACTGGGACGACGCCTATGCCAACGCCCCCCACATCCCGGGCGGCGACGGCTACCCGGCGCGCTGGGAGGCGGCGGCGGCGGCCTTCCGCGCCGGGATGCCGGCGGGGCGGATGCGCGGCGGGCTTGCCGGCGGCGCGCAGGCGCGGCAGGCGCTCGACCTGTTCCTGCCCGAAGGGGCGCCGCGGGGGC
>CAZORV010000069.1:0-14404 GCA_964582215.1 uncultured Frigidibacter sp. | reverse complement strand
GCCCCGGATGGCGCGAAGCGCCAGCCCCCGGGAGGGGCAGGCGCTGCCCGGTCGCATTTGGGCGCCCGGGCGGGATCGTTGCGGGGCGGCGCTGTCCCTTTCAACAACGCCGGGATGAGCGTCGCGCCCATGCGGAAACTCTGTCCCGGGGTGGGGCAGCGCGGGTGGCATCGGCACGTGACGGCAGGGTCGCGGGTCCCTGCCGACTGACGCGCGGGACAGGGGCCCCCGCCCGCGGCGGCCCCTGTCCCGGTTTACGGCCCGGTCTGAACCCCCGGCGCGTCGGGGTTCTGCAGTTCCGTCTCGATCCGGAACGACACAAGATCGCCGACGCCCATGGTGCTGCCGGGCGCCGGGATGCCGAAGCCGATCCCGAAGTCCGACCGGAACAGCGCGCCGTCCGCCGAAAAGCCGATCCGCGCGCCGCCGGGGTCGAGCGGGTTGCCCGCGTAGCCACCGTTATAGCGCACATGCAGCGTCAGGGGGCGGGTCACGCCATGCAGGGTGAAGTCGCCGGTCACGGCCGCCTCATGCGGGGCGGTCAGGCGGATCCTGGTGCTTTTGAAACTGATGTCGGGGTATTTCGCCGCATCAAGCAGGCTTTCCCCCGCCACCACCGCGTTGAAATCCAGCGCGGGCTCGACATAAAGCGTCTCGACCGAGGCCGCGTCGATATGGGCCTCAAGGCTCATCGCCTCGGGGTGGTCGGGGTCGAACTGAAGCGTCGCGTCGATCTTGCGGAAAAAGGCGGGATATTCCGAAAAGCCGAGGTGATTGACCGAAAAGATCAGCCGGGTGTGGACGGGGTCGTTGCGATAGGTCCCGGCGGGCGGGCCGGGTTCCGGGGTGGGTTCTGCGGTGGGTTCTGTGGCAGGTTCTGTGGCGCTGTCGGCCGCAGCGACCGACGGCAGCATCAGCAACAGCAAGGCCGCGCAGGGCATCAGACAGCGGGGCGTCACGATCCACCTCTTGACAGTTAGCCATTTGACTAACCGTTACGCAAACCCTTCCCGATGTCAATCGCGGCACCGATCACCCTTGCGTCAACCGGCAAACCGCTGCCACCGGCCGTTACCAGCAGATGCCGAACCGCAGCGCATCATAGATGCCGGCATGGATGTTGCGCGACTGGACCGCGTCGCCGATCCGGTACAGGGTGAAGGTCCCGGCCGGATTGACCGCCGGAAAGACCTCGCCCGCGCCGGTCAGGGCCGCATAGTCGACCGCACCCAGATTGCGGCTGGCAGGCTTCAGAGCGAAATAGAGATCGTCAAGCGGCAGCGTGCCATGCTCGGCCACCAGATGGTCGGCTTGCCGGACCCCGGACCAGCCGGGCGCATAGTCAGAGCCGAGCGTGACGGCAAGGCCGTTCCCGGCCCGCGCCACGCGGGTCACCCGGGTGTTGATGGTGATCCGCGTCCCGGTCTCCTGAAAGGCGCGCATGTAGGGCACGTGGTTCATCCCGCCCATGTCGGGGGCAAAGAACCGCTCGGGCGTGATCAGCTCGACCTCGGCGCCCGCCCGGGCCAGAAGCTCGGCCGCCGTCATCCCGGCATGGGCGCCGCCATCGTCATAGACCAGCACCCTGCCGGTCGGCCGCACCGCGCCCGAGATCACGTCCCAGCTCGAGATGGCGAGGTCCGCCCCCGCCATGTCCGGCATCTGCGGCAGACCGCCGGTGGCGATGATCACATGGTCCGGCGCCAGGGCCGTCACATCCGCCACATCGGCAAGGCAGTTGTAGCGCATCTCCACGCCCAGCCGGGCCAGCTCGTCCAGGCGCCAGTCGATGATGCCGATCATCTCGCGCCGCCGGGGGTTCTGGACCAGAAGGTTGATCTGCCCGCCCGCCCGGTCCGAGGCCTCGAGCAGGGTGACCTGATGGCCCCGTTCGGCCGCGACCCGGGCCGCCTCGAGCCCGGCCGGCCCGGCGCCCACGACCACCACGCGCCGCGCCACCCCGGCGCGCGCAATCTCGTGCGGCATGGTCGCCTCGCGCCCGGTCGCGGCATTGTGGGCGCAGAGCGCCTCGCCGCCCTCGTAGATCCGGTCGAGGCAATAGGTCGCGCCGACGCAGGGGCGGATGCGCTGTTCCTGGCCGGCCATGACCTTGCGGGTGATATGGGGGTCGGCCAGATGGGCGCGGGTCATGCCGACCATGTCCAGCTTGCCCGCCGCGATCGCATGGCGCGCGGTGGCGACGTCGGAAATCTTGGCGGCGTGGAAAACCGGAAAACCGGTCGCCGCCCGCACCTCGCCCGCAAAGTCGAGATGCGGGGCCGAGGCCATGCCGGCGATGGGGATCACCCCGGTCAGGGCGGCGTCCGTGTCGATATGGCCACGGATCAGGTTCAGAAAGTCGATCTTGCCCGACGCCGCCAGACGGCGTGCAATCTCGACCCCTTCCGCGCGCGACAGGCCGCGGTCCCAGTCCTCGTCCGCCGCCATGCGGATGCCGACGATGAAGTCGGGCCCGACGGCGGCGCGGACCGCATCCAGAACCCGGTGGGTGAACCGCAGGCGGTTGTCGAGCGTGCCGCCGTGGTCATCGTCACGCCGGTTGGTGGCGGGCGACCAGAAACTGTCCATCAGATGGCCGTAGGCCTCGAACTCGATCCCGTCGAGGCCGGCGGCCTGCATCCGGGCCGCAGCGTCGGCATAGTCGGCGGCGATCCGGTCCAGGTCCCAGTCCTCGGCCGCCTTGGGGAAGGCGCGGTGGGCGGGTTCGCGGACGGGCGAGGCCGAAAGGACCGGCAGCCAGTCGGCCTTGTTCCAGCCGGTGCGGCGGCCAAGATGGGTCAGCTGGATCATCACCGCCGCGCCATGGGCATGGACATCGTCGGCCAGCGCCTTCAGCCAGGGCACGATCTCGTCCCGGAAGGCCTGGAGATTGCCGAAGGCCTGCGGACTGTCGGGCGACACGACCGCCGACCCGGCCGTCATGGTCAGCGCCATGCCGCCCCTGGCCTTTTCGCGGTGGTAAAGCCGGTAGCGGTCCTTGGGCAGGCCGTCCTCGGAATAGGCGGGTTCGTGCGCGGTCGACATCACCCGGTTTTTCAGACGCAGGTGTTTCAGCTGATAGGGCTGCAAAAGCGGATCGTTGGCCATGACCCGACGATGGCAGGGCCAGGGCGCCGCCACATGCCCGGCGGCGACAGAGCGGGTCGGATTTGGCTGCCGGGGCGGGATGCGGAAAAGCGGGACGCGGCTTTTTAAAAATCACGCGGCCAGCAGGAAACCGACGCGGGGGGACATCCCCCCGGACATCAGCCCGCGCTACTTCGGCCCGACGATGGCGAACATCACGCCCTGCGGATCACGGCAGACGGCAATGAAGGCACCGCCCGGCACTTCCATCGGGCCGACCATCTTGTCGCCGCCGGCCGCAGCGATGCGCGCCAGGCCCGCCTCGACCCCCGGCACGCCGAAATAGGGCAGCCAGGCGGGGACGCCGGGTCCGGGCATTCCGGCGCCGATCGTGTAGGCCCCGCCGATATCGAGCGCGTCGCGGGCAAAAATACGGTAGACCATGTCCGGCCCCATCTCCATCGCGCGGGTCTCGGTCCAGCCGAAGTGGCGGCCGTAAAAGGCCAGCGCGACTTGCGAATCGGTTGTGCCAAGTTCGTTCCAGCCGCCGTGGCCGGGCTTTTGCATGTCAAAGGCGCCGCCGCCGCTGCCATCGGCCATCGGCAGCGGCTGAAGCAGGCCGAAGGCCGCGCCCTGCGGATCCATCAGGATGGCAAAGCGGCCGGTGCCGGGAATATCGCTCGGCGGCACCAGCACCTTGCCGCCGTCGGCGGCGATGGCGGCGGCGGTCCGGTCGCAGTCGTCGACGGCGAAATAGATCTTCCACATGGCCGGACCGTTGTCGGCGCCGTCCGTCGCCATGGCGCCCGCAACCATGTCACCGCCGGCCCCGGCAAGGTGATAGTCGAACCCGTCCATCCCCGCGGCGTGCCATTCCCAGCCGAGCACACCGGCATAGAAGGCCCTGGCCGCCGCCGTGTCGGGCGTGGTCAGTTCATACCAGCAGGGCAGGCCGTGATGAGACTGTGACATGGCGTTCTCCTTGTTGCTGATCCGGATCATGATGAACCTCTGCACCCGGAATGCAAGACCCGACCGGCGGTCCGTTCGCCAGGCGAAAGCCTCTGGCAAAGTCGCGGCCGAGGCTGTTGACTGGCGGGAACAAGGAGTGCCCGGCCATGCCCATTCTTGACGATCTTCGCGCGGTCTTGGGGGCCGGCCATGTGCTGACCGGTACGGATGCGGCGCCCTATGGCCGCGACTGGACCGGCGGCTGGCACTGGCAGCCGCGCGCCGTCCTGCGGCCGGGCACGAGGGACGAGGTGGCGGCGGTCATGCGGCTTGCCCATGCGGCGGGGGTTCCGGTCGTGCCGATTGCCGGGCGGACCGGCATCACCGGCGCGGGCCATGCCGCAGGCGCGCTGATGCTGTCGGTCGAGCGGCTGAACCGCATCCGTGCGGTCAAACCGGCGGCGCGGCTGGCGGTCGTCGAGGCGGGGGTGATCGTGCAGGACCTGCAGGCGGCGGCGGCGGCCGAGGGGCTGTATTTCCCGCTGTGGTTCGGGGCGCGCGGTTCCGCGATGATCGGCGGGGTGCTGTCGACCAACGCCGGCGGCTCGAACGTGCTGCGCTATGGTTCGACGCGGGCGCTCTGTCTGGGGCTGGAGGTGGTGCTGGCCGACGGGCGCGTCGCTGATCTGATGAGCGAGCTGCACAAGGACAATACCGGCTATGACCTGAAGCAGCTGTTCATCGGCGCGGAAGGGACGCTCGGGGTGATCACCGGGGCGGTGATGAAGCTGGTTCCGGCGGCGGGCGCCCATGCGACGGCGGTGCTGGCGGTCCGCGATCTGGCGGCGGCGCTGCAGATTCTGAACCGGCTGCAAGAGGCGACGGGCGGGCTGGTCGAGGCGTTCGAGTTCATGCCCCGCAGCTATCACGAGCGTCTTGGCGAGGTGCGGCCCGATCTCGGCCAGCCGTTCGCCACGATCCATGACGTGACGATCCTGGTCGAGCTGGGCGCCACCGCGCCGCGCGACTGCGCGCCGGGGCCGGACGGGGCGGTGCCGCTGGCGGGGCTGTTGCAGGACAGTCTGGCCGCGATGATGGACGAGGGGCTGGTGCTGGACGCGGTCCTGGCGCAATCGACCGAGCAGCGCCGTCGCCTCTGGGCACGGCGCGAGGCGGCGGCGGAAATCTTGCTGGGGCTTGATCACGCCGTCGACGCGGATGTTTCGGTGCCGCTGGACCGGGTCGCGGCGTTTCTGGACCGGGTGGCGGCGCTGCTTGCGACCCTCGACCCCGGTGCCCGCAGTCTGGCGGTTGCGCATCTGGGCGACGGGAACCTGCATTTCACCGTGCTGCCCGGCCGTCCCGATGCGGCCTTGCGCGGGCGCATCATCGAGGGGGTCGAACAGGTTCTGGCCGATCTTGGCGGCAGTTTTTCGGCCGAGCACGGCATCGGGCTGATGAAGAAGGCGGCGATGGGGCGGTGGAAGGATCCGGTGGCGCTTGATCTGATGCGGGCGGTCAAGGCGGCGCTGGATCCGGCGGGGATCCTGAACCCGGGCAAGGTGATCCCCGACCGTTGAGAGGCGGGCAGGTCGGGAATGAGTATTTTTGCAAAGAAAAAGCCGGGAAGGTCTGGCGTCAGTGCCTGGCGAAAAAGCCTTGCGGCGCCTCGGCCAGAAGTGCGCGGGCCAGATCGCGGCCGGCGGCGGCGGCGTCGGTCAGGGGGCAGCGGCGTTCGCCCCGGATCACCTCGGTCCCGTCGGGGCGCAGGATCTCGCCCCGGAGCCAGAGGCCGGTGCCGTCGTGGAGGGCGAGCCCGGCGATCGGCGTGTCGCAAGAGCCGTCGAGGGTGGCCAGAAAGCTGCGTTCGGCGGCAAGCCGTTCGCCGGTGGGCGCGTGGTGGATCGCGGCCAGAAGTGCTGCGGCGCGGCTGTCGTCAAGGCGCCGTTCGATGCCGATGGCGCCTTGCGCGACGGCGGGCAGCATCTCTTCGGGCTCGATCGGCGCGCGGGCGATGTGGGCCAGCCCGAGCCGGTTCAGACCGGCCATGGCAAGGAAGGTCGCGGCGGCGACGCCTTCGTCGAGTTTGCGCAGGCGTGTCTGCACATTGCCGCGAAACTCGACCAGCCGCAGGTCGGGGCGGCGGTGGGCCAGCTGCGCGCGGCGGCGGAGCGAGGAGGAGCCGACGATGGCGCCGGGGGCGAGGTCGGAAAGGCTGGCCGCGCCGGGCGCGACGAACGCGTCCCGCACATCCTCGCGCGGCAGGTAGCAGTCGAGCGTCAGGCCCGGCGGCTGCAGGTTCGGCATGTCCTTCATCGAATGGACGGCAATGTCGATGGCGCCCGCTGTCAGCGCCTCTTCGATCTCGCGGGTGAACAGCCCTTTGCCGCCGATTTCTTTCAGCGGGCGGTCCTGGACGCGGTCGCCTGTGGTTTTGATGACCGCGATGGCGAAGGCGGCCTCGGGCAGGTCGAAGGCCGCCATCAGCCGCGCGCGGGTTTCATGCGCCTGTGCGAGCGCCAGCGGCGAGCCGCGCGTGCCGATCCGGAGCGGCGAGGAGGGGGAGGGCATCTGCATGGGCACGGGATTAGCCTTTGGGCAGGTGCTGTGCAATGGGGTGCGGCGGGGGGGCTGCGGGGGCGCGCGGCGCGGCGCATGCTTGACATCGGGCCGCCGGCGACCTTGAAGGGGCCAGCAACGGAGAATGCGATGACCAAGACCATCCTGCGGGCCCTTGCGGGCGAACGTCAGCCGGTGCCGCCGATCTGGATGATGCGGCAGGCCGGGCGCTATCTGCCGGAATACCGGGCGACCCGGGCAAAGGCCGGGGATTTCCTGTCGCTGTGCTACAACCCCGACCTTGCCGCCGAAGTGACCTTGCAGCCGATCCGCCGCTACGGGTTCGATGCGGCGATCCTGTTCGCGGACATCCTTCTGATTGCTCAGGCTCTGGGGGCCGATCTCTGGTTCGAGACCGGCGAGGGGCCGCGGCTGTCGACCGTCACCGGCCCGACCGATCTGGCGCGGCTGAAGCCCGCGGAGGCCATCCACGAGGTGCTGGCGCCGGTCTACGAGACCGTGCGCCAGGTGGCCGGCGCCCTGCCGCGCGAGACGACGCTGATCGGATTTGCCGGGGCGCCCTGGACGGTTGCGACCTATATGATCGCCGGTCGCGGCACGCCCGATCAGGGCCCGGCCCATGCGCTGATGCGGGCCGACCGCGCGACCTTTGCCGCGCTGATCGACCTTCTGACCGCGGCGACCATCGACTATCTGTCGGCCCAGGTCGCGGCCGGGGCCGAAGTGGTCAAGCTGTTTGACAGCTGGGCGGGCAGTCTGCGCGGGCAGGATTTCACCGATTTCGCCCTGACGCCCGTGGCCCGGATCATCGCCGCGCTGAAGGCCCGTCATCCCGGCCTGCCGGTCATCGCCTTTCCGCGCGAGGCCGGGCAGGGCTATGTCGGCTTTGCCCGCGCGACCGGGGCGGATTGCGTGGCCCTGGACAATTCGGTGACGCCGGGCTGGGCGGCGGCGCATGTGCAGATCGACGGCTGCGTGCAGGGCAACCTTGCGCCCGGCCATATGGTGACGGGCGGGCAGGCGCTGGTCGACGAGACGCGCCGGGTGGTCGAGGCATTTCGCGGCGGGGCCCATATCTTCAACCTGGGCCACGGGATCACGCCGGACGCCGACCCCGCGCATGTGCAGCTGATGATCGACACGGTCCGTCACATCGGCTGAAGTGTCCGGTCACATCTATTGACTTAAATTCCGGCCCGCCTCAGGGTCGCCCGCTCAGTCGGCGCAGTCAGTCGGCGCGGGGGTTGTCTTGCAGTGGTCTCAGCTTCTGGCCAGCCGGTCGTCGCGGATGAAAGCGTCCGAGATACGCGAGCTTCTGAAGCTTCCGGACCAGCCCGACGTCATCTCGTTCGCGGGCGGTATCCCCGACCCCGCGCTTTTCCCGGCCGAGGCGTTTCGCGAAGGCTTTGCGGCGCGGCTCGCGGGTGAGGGCGCGGGTGAGGGCGCGGGGGCGGCGCTGCAATATTCGGTGTCCAGGGGTTGTCGTCCCTTGCGGGACTGGATCGCAGCCGAGATGGGGCGGCTCGGGGTGCCCTGCGGGCCGCAGAACATGCTGATCACCTCGGGGTCGCAGCAGGCGCTGGACGATCTGGGCAAGCTGATGATTTCGCCCGGGGATACGGTGCTTGTGGTCTGGCCGACCTGTCCTGGCGCATTGGGTGCCTTCAATGCCTGTGAGCCCGCCTATGACCGGCTGGAGCCTCTGGGCAACCGCACGGCGGAAAGCTTCGCGGCGCAGGCGGCGCAGGTGGGCGGGGCGGGCGGGCGGGTGAAGTTCGCCGATCGCTCGGTCGATTTCGCCAACCCGACGGGCGAGACGCTGGACCGGGCGGCACGCGAGGCGGTTCTGGCGCTGGCCGATCGGCCGGAGATCGCCCGCAAGGGGTCGATCGAGGCGGCGCGGACGATCTATTGCGGGTCATTCTCGAAGTCGCCGGCGCCGGGGCTGCGGGTGGGCTGGGTCTGTGCGGCGCAAGAGGTGATCGGGCGGCTGGTGCTGATGAAGCAGGCCGCGGACCTGCATTCGGCGACAGTGAACCAGATGGTGACGGACCGGGTGGCCCGGGGTCAGTTCGGGGCGCATGTCGCGGGTCTGCGGACCGTCGACGGCGCCCGGCGCGACCGGATGCTGGCGGCGCTGGCACGCGAGATGCCCCAGGGGGTGACCTGGAGGCGGCCAGAGGGCGGGATGTTCATCTGGCTGACCCTGCCCGAGGCGGTGGACGGCGCCGGGCTGCTGGCACGATCCCCGTCCGCCGCGGTAGGGTGCGTGCTCGCACGCACCGCCCCCGGCACCCCAAGCCACCGGGCGGCGCCTGCCCTGCCCGCGGCAGGCGCTTCTCGCCATCCGGGGCGGGTGCTGCCGTCTGTTGCCTGGGCTCAGGACGGCCCCGGGGCGACGTTCCCGCATGGGCGGGGCCGCGCTTCCGCCGGAAGACCGGCTTGCCCGGCCCGGCCGGGCTTTGGGGACGGGCAGGGCCGCGGTCTCGTCCTGCGCCCGCCGACACGGGCCGGGTTCGGGGACAGGGTGATGACGGGATGATCGCGGGCGCGGGATGGGTGCTGGCGACGCTGGGCGGGGCGTCGGGCCAGGTCGCGCGCAATCTGGCGCAGGCAGGGCTGACCCGGCAGATCGGCACGATCGGCGCCACGCAGGTGCGGTTCCTGTTCGGGCTGCCCTTCGCCGTCCTGTTCCTGATCCTGGTGCGGACCCTGACCGGCGAGGCGCTGCCGCCCCTGCCGCCGCGCATGATCGCCATCACCGGGGCTGGCGCCCTGGCCCAGATCGGCGGCACGGCGTTGATGCTGCGGGTCATGCAGGCCCGGTCCTTTGCCGTCACCACCGCCTGGCTGAAGACCGAACCCGTGATGATCGCCCTTGGCGGCGCGGCCCTGCTGGGCGACCGGCTGAGCCCGTTGGCGTTGGCTGCCATCGGCATCGCCACGCTCGGCGTCCTTCTGACCACGCTGAAGCCCGGGATGGCCCGCGCGGCACTGGCCGAGGCGGGGCCCGCCGCCAATGGCCTTCTCGCCGCTGCCTGTTTCGGTGCGGCGGCCATCGGCTTTCGCGGCGGGATACAGGCCCTGCCGCACGGCGGGTTCCTGACCCGGGCGACGCTGGTGCTGGTGCTGAGCCTGACACTTCAGACGCTGATCCTGCTGGTCTGGATGCTGCTCTTCGACCGGGCCGCCCTGACCGGCTCATTCCGGGTCTGGCGGGGATCGCTCGGCGCCGGATTTCTTGGCGCCGCCGCCTCGCAATGCTGGTTCATCGGCTTTTCGCTGACCTCGGCGGCCAATGTCCGCACCCTCGCGCTGGTCGAGGTGATACTGGCGCAGGCGCTGGGCTGGTTCTGGCTGAAAGAGACGGTCAGCCGGCGGCAGCTTTGCGGCATGACCGTGATCGTGCTGGGCGTCGCGCTGCTGCTGAGGGTCGAGATCTGAGCGGACCGCCGCCGCCCCGGCCGGACACCGGGGCGGCGTGGGGCGCGGGTTACTGCGCCGCCGCCGGGAAGGGGCCGATATAGCCGACATAGCCGCGCGCCTCGGCCGGATCCTTCAGCTGATCCTCGTCCGATTCACCGAACGGGTGCTGGACCACAGCCATCAGATAGGCGTGTCCGCCGACATCCGGATACCAGTCGACCGAGGTTGCCTCGGCCCCGTAGGGCGTCGTCGCGATCCGCGTCAGCTTGTGGTCGGCCATCGACAGGGCCCAGATCGCGTCGTTGCGGTGACCCTCGCCGGTGTCCTCGCCGATGATCAGCGTGTCATAGCCGGGGATGAAGGTGATATTGTCGGGATTGGCGATCCCTTCGACATCGCAGGTCTGGCCCGCATAGGGCGAGGCCGCATCATACTCGGTCGGTTTGCCCGCGATCAGCGCCTTGATGCCGGTCGCGACATAAGACGCATCGAGCGGCAGTTCATACACCGCCCCGCAGCCGTTCTTGGCCAGCCGAATGTCATTCCGCCCGCCCTTGTCGGCCTTTTCGTCGGCGTCGGTCATGCCCTTCGACACTTCCGACATGGCGACATAAAGGAGGTTCTTGCCCGGATCGTAGGCCGAGCCTTCCATCTTGCGGAACTCGGTCGTGGCCCCCAGCATCGAGGCATAGCGGCGGGTCTCAAGGCGGGCCGCGACCGCCTCCATTCCCGGCTTCACCTTCAGGCATTCCGCCCGACCCTCGGCGTTCGAGGACAGGAACCCCTCGGGGCAGCTGCCATCGGCATTGTAATCGGCCATCTCGAAAATGTCCGAAAAGCGCGTGCCCTTGTCGATGGCGGCGCGGATCGTCGCATCATCGGCATGGCCAAGATCGACCCATTCCAGCCCCGCCGCCCCGCCGTCCTGGTCCGAAGTCTGGACCCATTTCGCGGCAAAAAGCCGGCCCGCCGACAGATCGTCCGCCTTGTCGGCGACAAAGCGGAACAGGCCGACATTGGTGCCGTCGTCCGTGACATAAGCGGTTTTCCGGTCGGGCATGACATTGGCCAGTTCGACCGACAGGCGGCCCATGGCGTAATGTTTGGCCGCTGCAGGCTCGCCCGCCGCGCTGACGGTGATCTCGGTCGGGAAGCCGTAGTGATAGGGGTTCACGGCGGCGCGGTACTCGTCCATCGTCATCGTGGCCGGGTCAAGTCCGGCATGGCGGGCCATGTCGGTGACCTCATCCTCGGCAAAGTCGGCGACATCAGTGGCCGTCTCCATCTTGCGGGCGTCCTGGGGGTATTCCTCGGACCCGAGGTGGCTGTTCCAGGGCGTGACCGACCCCGCACAGGGGTCCCAGAGGCCGCCGAGCGCAGCAAAGTCGATGGCCTTGGTCGAGACCGGGGCGAGGTTGCCGTCGGCATCCTGTTGCAGCTCGCTCAGGTACATGGCGCCCGGCAGGGCTTCAAAATGGGTGACCGAGAACAGCTTGCCACCGACCGGCAGAAGCGAGGTGAAATCGGGGTTGTTGGAATAGGCGGCGTCACCCTGCATCACGACCTTGCCGGATTTGTCGAGGATCTGGCCGAAGATCGCCTGGCCCAGCTGGTCGCCCGAACGGAAGAACGGGTGAAAGGCCAGCGGTACGGCGGCGCCGTCCATCGTCGCGCCGGGCGAGACGATGACCGACCGCATGGCGGCATCGTCGGCCGGCACCGGAACGGCGGTGAAGCTCAGCTCGCCCGCGAGGGCGGCAAACGGGGCAAGACCGGTCAGCGCGGTCGCTGTCAGCAGGCGGGTGCGGCGTGTCATGATCACCTCTTCGGATTGCACAGGGTGACGGTTGAATAGGCCGGGCGCGTGACAGGGGGGTGACGCGGGGATGACGGTTCTGTTGCGTCAGGCGGCGGTCTTCCAGGCGAACCACAGGGCGACAAGGGCAAGGGCGGCCGACAGGACGCGCCGGACCAGCCGTTCGCGGGCCGGGTCGGTCAGCCAGCGGCGGGCGGTGGCCGCACCGGTGACGATCGCCGCATGGATGAGGGTCGCGACCAGCACATAGATCAGCGACAGGGTCAGCGTCGCCGCCAGAACCGGCATCGGCGGGCGGATGAAATCGGGCAGGACGGCGACGTAGAAGACCGCCGCCTTGGGGTTCAGAAGGTTGGTCACCAGCCCCCGGCGAAAGTACATCGCGCCCCCCGGGGACGGGCGATGCCCGGCCGCACTTTCGCCGCGCCAGCCGTCCCAGGCAAGGTAGAACAGGTAGATCACACCCGCGAGCCGCAGCGTCTCATAGGCGGCCGGCGAGGCGGCGATCATCGCCGCAAGCCCAAGCGCCGCCGCCAGGCCGACCAGCGCCAGCCCCAGCGCGACCCCCGCCACCGCCGCATAGCCCGGCCTGCGACCCTCGGTCGCGGCGACGATGGCAAGCCAGGCCATGTTGGGGCCGGGGGTCAGTTCGATCAGGGTCGACAGGGCGGCGAAGCTGGCCAGCGTCTGCAAGGGCAGCCCGGCGATCTCCATCGCTCAGACCCACTTGGCCATGGGTGGCAGGCTCATCAGCACGGCATTGGCATCGTGGCCGGTCTCGAGCCCGAACTTCGTTCCCCGGTCGTAGACGAGGTTGTATTCGGCATAGAGCCCGCGATGAACCAGTTGCGCGTCCTTGTCGGCTTCGGTCCAGGGGCTGGTCCGGCGGCGGTCGGCCAGCGGCAGGAAGGCCGGCAGAAAGGCGCGGCCGACGCTTTGGGTAAAGGCGAAGTCGGCCGCCCAGTCGCCGCTGTCAAGGTCGTCATAGAAGATGCCGCCGACGCCCCGGGCGCGGCCCCGGTGCGGGATGAAGAAATATTCGTCGGCCCAGGCCTTGAAGCGCGGGTAATGGTCCGGGGAATGGGCGTCGCAGGCGGCCTGCAGCTGGCCGTGGAAATGCGCTGTGTCTTCGGGGTATTCCAGGCAGGGGTTCAGGTCGGCGCCGCCGCCGAACCAGCTGGCGCCCGGGGTCCAGAACATCCGGGTGTTCATATGGACGGCGGGCGCATGGGGGTTCTGCATATGGGCCACAAGGCTGATGCCCGAGGCCCAGAACCGCGGGTCGTCCGCGATCCCCGGCACGCCGCGCGCCGCCATCGCCGCCTGTGCCCGCGCGCCGAGCCGCCCCTGCACGGTCGAGACATTGACCCCCACCTTCTCGAACACCCGCCCGCCGCGCATCACGCTCATCAGCCCGCCGCCCGCGTCCTCGCCCGCCTCACCCCTGCGGCTGGTCGGCGTGACCTCGAACCGGCCCGGGGGGCGGTCCGCCAGCGGGCCCTCGGTCTGGCGCCGTTCCAGCGCCTCGAAGGCGGTGATGATCTCGTCGCGCAGCTTGCGGAACCAGCCTGCGGCCTCGGCTTTGCGCTTGTCGGTTTCGTCGGTCATACTGAACTTCCGTTGGTCTGGTGATTCCCTAGCAGTTCGGGGCAGTCGCGGCCAGCGCCGGGCTGGTCAGCGGGGGCTGTTCCGGCGAATGTGAATGGTACCAGTTACAGGAGGCGCCGGATGAAATCGCGCAATGCACTGCTGACAGCCGCCATGCTGTTGGCCGCCTGCGGCACGCCGCAGGAACAATGTATCCGCAAGGCGACGGGGGATATCCACCGCCTTGACCGGCTGATCGCGACGACCGAGGACAATCTCGCGCGCGGCTATGCGATCGAAGAAGACCATGTGACGGTCCCCGACTGGGAGATCTGCGCGATCCCCGGGACGGGCAAGAATGGCACGGCGCTGCAGACAAGCATGTGTTTCGAGCCCCAGGACCAGATCGTGAAACGCGAGGTTGCCATCGACCCGGCGGTCGAAAAGCGCAAGCTTCTGAACCTGCGGGCCAAACGGGCCGCGCTGATCAAGGCCTCGGCGCCGGAAATCGCGGCCTGCAAGGCGACCTACCCGCAATAGGGCGGGCGTCAGTCAGGCGGCCGCCCGCGCCGTCATGGCGGGAGGTTGCCAGATGAACGGCGCCGCTCTTCCGCCGGAACATCGGCCTTTCCCGCCCGGCCCGACGTCCGGGTAAGCGTGACGCCGTCTCGGCCCAGCAGCGGTAGGGTGCGTGCTCGCACGCACCGCCCCCGGCGCCCAAAGCCGCCAGCACCTGCCCTTCCCGGGGGCTGGCGCTGCCGTCTGTTACAACGGGCTGAAGCGGCCCCGGCGAGATGTTCCCGCAAGGGCGGTGCCGCTCGTCGACTGGAAGACCAGCCTCGTCCGCACAGCCCGGCGTGGCGGGAAGCGACCGCGCCGTCCCAGTCGGCAGGGGCAAGTGACCCTGCCGCCACGCAACAGTTCCGCTTGAACCGCCCGGTCGCCCAAAGCGACCGG
>CAZORV010000068.1:0-14472 GCA_964582215.1 uncultured Frigidibacter sp. | reverse complement strand
CCTGCCCCGGATGGCGCGGAGCGCCAGCCCCCGGGAGGGGCAGGCGCTGCCCGGTCGCTTTGCGCGACCGGGCGGTGAGGGTGGCATCGGTCCGCGACGGCAGGGGCGATGGCCCCTGCCGACTGAGATCGCGTTGTCCCTGCTCCAGACGCCGGGCTGAACCGGAACAGCCGAACTTACTGTGAAAGAGCGGCCCCGTGACCGCCCGTACCCCGGACCGACAGAGGGCGGCGCCTGGCCCGTCGGGTGCCTCGGCTGGTCTGCCGGACCGGTTCGCGCACCAGCCAGCCGCTTTTCGCGCGGATGGCGGGCGGCCGCTAAGACTTTCGTAAACACTCCAGGCCTAGTCTGACCCCGGGTGAAGCAAGGGGATACCGGGATGCCAGTTGGCAGGACAGAACCATTCGCGGCCGACGGCGCGATTTACAGCGACCCGTTGAACCGCTGGCTGGCGCAAGAGCGGGACGCGACCGCCCTGCCCCCGCTGGCCGAAGACGATGATGGCGACCGGTTGCCGTCCGGCTGGTGGATCGTGCCCGCAGCACTGGCCGCCCTGCCCCTCTGGGCCCTGCTGATCCGTGCGGCGGTCCGCAGCTTCTGACCGGCACTCACGACGACAGCCCCGCCTCCAGCCCGCTGCGCACCTCGGCCTCGGCCTGCGCGGCCAGTTCCTTGCGCGAGGGGAAGTCGTCGACGCTGAGGGGCGGGTGAAAGATCACCTCGACCGAGCCCTGTCGCGCCGCCGCCAGCGTCATCAGGAAATGCGGCCCGAAGGCCATCTCGCCCCACCAGCCGTAAAAGCGGGGATCGGCGCCGGGCGGGGCGCGGTAGATCACCGTCACCGGCTGAATTTGCATCACATGTTCAAGACCGTGGGTATAGAAGGCCTGAAACAGCGTCGACTTGAAGGGCAGCACCCGCAGCCCGTCCGTCGATGTGCCCTCGGGAAAGAACAGCAGCCGGTGCCCCGCCCGCAGCCGCGCCTCGAACTCGGCCTGCTGGGTCTTGGCGCGGCGGGGGTCACGCTCGATGAAGACGGTGCCGGTGGCGCGCGCCAGCCAGCCGATGAAGGGCCAGCGCGACACTTCGGCCTTTGACACGAAATAGATGCGCTGGCAGGCGTTCAGCGCGAATATGTCAAGCCACGAGCCGTGATTGGCCACCACCGCGCCGTGATGGTCCATCGGCACGCCCCGGACGCTGTGGCGCATGCCCAGAATGACAAGGGCGGCGCGGCAGACGAACTGGGTGACATAGGGCGTGACCGGCCGCCCGCGCCCGGCCAGCGGCGCCTCGACCAGCCGGATCGCCAGCAGCAGTACAAGGCCGCCATAGGTCATCAGCGACAGGGGCACGCCGCGCAGCACCACCCGCAGCCAGCCCGCCGCGCCGATCGGGGCGCGCGGTGCCTCGTCGCCGGGGCTCCAGCCGGTCAAACCCTGGCCTCATATTTCCTTGTGTAGAACTGGCGGTGCCGGGCGCTCATTTCCGTCGTGTCCATCAGCAGGCAGACGTCGGTGGTGTTGAAGGCCCGGTCGATGAAGGCCCCGTCGCCGACAAAACCACCCAGCCGCAGATAGGCCCGGATCAGTGCCGGCATCTCGGCCATCGCCTGCCGGCGGTCCAGCGCCCCGGCGGGCAGCAGGTCCATCCGCTGATATTGCCGCGCCCGGACCCTGAGCGACGGCGGCGCCAGATGCTGATGGTAAAGCCAGGACAGCGGGCGCTGCAGGGCCGCGACGTCTGTGCCGTGAAACGAGGCGACGCCGAACAGAATCTCGACCCCGTGGTCCAGCACATAGTCGGCCAGCGCGTTCCACAAAAGCAGCATCGCCGTCCCGCCGCGATGTTCGGCATCCACACAGGACCGGCCAAGCTCGAGCAGCCGCCGCCCCCCGGCCCGGAGCGGGCCAAGGTCATATTCGGCATCGCAGTAGAACCGCCCGAACGCCTCGGCCCGGTCGGACCTCAGCAGACGGTAAGCGCCGACGACATGGTCAAGGCCGCGCTCGGACCTGTCGCTGTCGATCAGCAGCAGATGGTCGGTCACCCCGTCGAACTCGTCCCGCTCCAGCCGGTTCACATGGTCCACCAGCGGCCCGTCACCGGACAGTTCCTCGACAAACACCCGGTAGCGCAGGCGCTGCGCCGCCAGAAGGTCGGCCTCGCCGGTCGCCAGCCGGACCTGAAATTGCGTTGTCTCGGTCTTCATCGGGCCGGTTGTTCCCAGGGGTTCGGGGTCTGACTGGGCGCGCCGGGCGGGTTGACTGCGCCGCAGTTGACACACGTTAAAGCTGCATTAACATTCATGGATCACTTATCAGGAGAATTCACCGCCGAAACGAGCCGCAGCGCGACATGGGTACCATCAATCACCACCTTGCCCCGATGTTCGAAATTGACGGTGATCCGCTGCCCGATCCGGCTTTGCACCTGCCCCGGCCCCCAGTCCGGCTGACCGGGATGGGTCACGATCATCCCCGGTTCGAGAAACGCATTCATCCGCTGACACCTTTGCATCAGGACCATGAAATGGACATACAAGCCAGCGCCGACGACGCCAACCCCGACATTGCGTCGCTGCTGGGGTCGCGCATCTGCCACGACCTGATCAGCCCGCTCGGTGCCATCGGCAACGGGGTCGAGCTTCTGGCGATGACCGGCGTCGGCGGCCCCGAACTGCAACTGATCGCCGCAAGCGTCGCCGCCGCCAGCGCCCGCATCCGGTTCTTCCGCATCGCCTTTGGCGCGGCGGATGGCGCGCAGCGGATCGGCCGGGCCGAGATTCTGTCGATACTCGAGGAACTGGCGCAGGGCAGCCGGGTCCGCTGCGACTGGCAGGTCGCGGGCGATGCCGCGCGGGGCGAGGTCAAGCTGGCGTTTCTGGCGCTTCTCTGCCTTGAAGCGGCGCTGCCACGCGGCGGCACGGTGCGGATCGCCGCCACCGGCGGCCATTGGCGGGCCGAGGCGAGCGGTCCGCAGGTCCGCCCCGACCCCGCACTCTGGGACCGGCTTGAACCCGGCTGGTCCGGCCCCCGCCCCGGCCCCGCCCAGATCCAGTTCGCGCTTTTGCCGGACGAGGCGCGGTCGCGCGGCCGGATGATCAGCCACGGCTTTGACAATGATGTGCTGACGCTGACGTTCTGAGCCGGGCGGACCCGTCCGGCCCCGGTCTCCTGCCCCAGCCGCCCGGCCCGTCGGCCGCCGCTGCCGCCTTACCCGGCGCCGACCCGGAAAACCTTGTCGCGCGCCGTCTGTCCGCGGATCAGCGTCAGGCGGCTTTTGGCGATGCCCATGGCCTTCGCCAGCAGCACCCGCACCGCCTCGTTCGCGCGACCGTCTTCGGGAACGACGGTGACATAGGCGCGGATCACCCCCGCCTCGACCACCAGCCGCGCCCGCGAGGCGCGGGGGGTGACGCGGATGGCAATTTCGGTGCCCGGGCGGGCGAGGGAACTGAGGTCGGTCATCGCCCCTGCTTGCCAGCGCCACCCGGGGCTTGCAAGGCCGGGGGGCGATCCCCATAACCAGCGGACCCCAGCCGGAGACCTGATCTTGACCGACGTGACAATCCCCCCGATCCAGCCGCAGCCGCAGGTGATGGCGTTCCTGCAGACCCGGCGTTCCCGCCCGGCGCGGACGCTGGGCCTGCCGGTCCCTGACCGCGCGACAGTGACCGCGATCCTGACCGCCGCCGCGCGGGTGCCCGACCATGGCAAGCTGGAACCCTGGCGGTTTCTGGTTCTGGAAAAGCCCGCCTTGACCCGGCTGGCCGCGCTGGCCTTGCGGCGCGGTGCTGAACAGGGGCTGGACGAGGCGGCCGCGGCCAAGGGCGCCGCCCAGTTCAATGAGGGTTTTCTGACAATTGCGGTGGTAAAACGTGCCGTTGGCACCGAAAAAATTTCAGAAATCGAACAATTGCTGTCCACCGGCGCCGTTTGCCTGACGGTGCTGAACGCCGCCGCCGCCGCCGGGTTCGGTGGCAACTGGCTGACCGGCTGGCTCGCGACCGACGCGGCCTTCTGCGCCGAGGGGCTGGGCCTTGCCCCCGGCGAATGGGTGGCGGGCTTTGTCCATCTGGGCAGCGAAGGCGCCGTCCCCCCCGACCGCCCGCGACCCGACATGGCCCGCATCGTCACCTGGGTCAGCGCATGATCCGGCGCAGCTTTCTGGCCGCGCTTGGCCAGCTTGACGACTGGCGGTTCCTGCGTGTCGTCCTGATCGGCGTAGCGCTTTCGGCGGCCCTTCTGGCCGGGCTCAGCCTTGGCGCGCTGCAACTGTCGCGCCACCTCATCCCCGGGGTCCTGCCGTTGCCCGCCGGGGGCTGGGCCGTCGCGGCGGCCGGTTGGGGCGTCTTTGCGGTGATGGCCGTCCTTTCGGTCTTTCTGATGGTGCCGGTGGCCGCGCTCTTCTCTGGTCTGATGCTCGAGGGGGTGGCCGACGCGGTCGAGGACCGCCACTATCCGCACCTGCCCGCCACGCGCCCCGGGTCGGCCTATGAAAGCCTGATCGGCGCGCTGAATTTCTTCGGGGTGCTGGTGGCGGTCAACCTTCTGGCGCTGGTGCTGTACGGCTGGACCGGGCCGCTGGCGCCGCTGGCCTTCTGGGCGCTGAACGGCTATCTACTTGGCCGCGAATATTTCCAGACCGTCGCCGGACGGCGTCTCGGCAAGGCCGAGGCCCGCGCGCTGAGGCGCGCCAACCGGGGGACGATCTGGCTGGCGGGCACGCTGATGGCCGCGCCCCTGTCGATCCCCGGCGTCAATCTGCTGGTGCCGGTTCTGGGGGTCGCGACCTTTACCCATATGTTCCACGCCCTGACCGGCAGCGGGGCCAGGCGCTGATGCAGGATCAGTTCGTCGCGGCCGGATGCAGCCGCCCGAACCAGTCAAGGTCGGCGATCGTGACCATGCCCGACAGGATGACATAGGCCAGCACCGCCCAGAGGACCGCCGCGATCAGCGTCGTGATCCTGGCCTTGCGCAGGATACCCGCGTCGGCCGGGGCCGAGGCATGGGTTCCGGGCACGACCTCGCCCGCCTCGGCCTGGCTTTTGAAGCGCACCGGCAGGACGCAGAAAAACACCAAAAACCAAAGGACCGCAAACAGGACGATGCCGCCGGTCAGGTTCATCAGATCTGCTCCAGTTCGATCAGGCAGCCGTTGAAATCCTTGGGGTGCAGGAACAGCACCGGCTTGCCATGGGCGCCGATCTTCGGCTCGCCCGAGCCAAGGACCCGCGCGCCTTCGGCCTTCAGCCGGTCGCGGGCGGCGATGATATCCTCGACCTCGTAACACAGATGATGGATGCCGCCCGCGGGGTTCTTGTCCAGAAACCCGGCGATGGGCGAGCCCGCGCCCAGCGGGGCCAGAAGCTCGATCTTTGTGTTCGGCAGGTCGATGAACACGACCGTCACGCCGTGGTCGGGCTCGTCCTGGGGCGGGCGCACGCTGGCACCGAGCGTGCCGCGATAAAGGTCGGCGGCGGCGGCAAGGTCGGGCACCGCGATGGCAACATGGTTCAGACGGCCGATCATGATCTTTCCCGTTTGCAGGATTTGGACGTTATGGGCCGTCCGGCGCGCCGCCGCAAGGGCGCCCGCGGCCGTTTACCTGTCGTTAGCCATAGCGCCCTAGTCTCGGTCGGGACAAAGCCGAAAGGGACGGTCATGGCCGACGATCTGAACAGCCTTCTTGCCACCCAAGGTCCCCAGCCGGGGCGCCCGCTTCTGGGCCTGACGGTTCTGGTGGTCGAAGACAGCCGCTTTGCCTGCGAGGCGCTGAGGCTGATGTGCCTGCGCTCGGGCGCGCGGATCCGGCGGGCCGACTGCCTGCGCTCGGCCCGGCGCCATCTGCAGACCTACCGGCCGACGGCGGTGATCATCGACGCGGGCCTGCCGGACGGGTCGGGGATCGGGCTGATCGGCGAACTGGCCGACAGTCAGCCGCGCGTGCCGGCGCTGATCGGGACCAGCGGCGACAGCGCGCAGCGGGCGGCGGCGCTTGCGGCGGGGGCGGACGGGTTTCTGGACAAGCCGGTCGAAAGCCTGGCGGCCTTTCAGGCGACCATCCTTTGCGCCCTGTCGCCCGACCATGCGCCGCCCGTGACGCTGGCCGAACCGATCCGGCCCGACCGCACCGCCCTTCGCGACGATCTTCAGCATGCGGCGGCGCTTCTGGCCGATGTGGGCGACGACCAGCATCTGGATTATGTCGCCCGGTTCCTGCGCGGGATTGCGCTGTCGGCCCATGACCGGCCGCTGGCCGACGCGGCGCTTCGCCTTGCCGCTGACGGCCGCGCGGGGATTGACCGGATCAGCGGCCTTGTCCGCGACCGTCTGGCCGTTCCGGCCGGGTTTTAGGACCGTGCGCGCGGGGTCATCGGCCCGGCGCACCACCAAGCAGCGGATCGCGGCTGACCAGCAACCGGTGCGTGGCCTTCGACAAGCTTTGCCGCTGGCGCCCGTCCCCGTCGAAATTCGCCGGATCAAGCCAGGCCTGACAGGCCGGGCGCAGCGCCTGCCAGTCCTGACCGGTGATGGCGAACCAGGCGGTGTCGCGGTTGCGGCCCTTCTGGACCATATGGTTGCGAAAGGTGCCTTCGTAGCTGAAGCCAAGCCGCTCCGCCGCCCGCCGCGAGGCCATGTTCGCGGCGTTGCATTTCCATTCATAGCGCCGGTAACCGGCGGCAAAGGCCCAGTCTGCCATCAGGAACAACGCCTCGGTCGCGGCCCTTGTGCCCTGAAGGGCGGGCGACAGGCAGATATGCCCGACCTCGATCGTGCCGTGCGCCGGCGTCACCCGCAGATAGGCCGCGACGCCCAGCGCCTTGCCGCGCACCGGGTCGATGATCGCGTAAAAGAACGGATCGCCCAGTGCCTCGGTGCCCTCGGCCCAGCGGCAATAGTCCGCGCTGCTGGCGAAGGGGCCGTAGGGCATATAGTCCCAAAGCCGCGCATCCCCGCCGTTGACGGCATGCAGGTCGGCGCCGTGGCGCGCCGCCGACAGCCGTTCAAGCCGGACGCAGCGCCCGGTCATCAGGCCGAGGTCCGGCGCGCGCGGCGGCCGCCAGCCGGTCAGATCGGCGCCCGAACCGGCCCCATTCGCCATGACGCACCCTTTCGTTTGCCTCAGCACCCGTTGCCCCAAGGCTGCCACGCGGCCACCGCCCCGGCCAAGTGCGGCTTTGTAACCGGGACAAAATGCCCGCGCGCCGTCACCGGCCCACCCAAATCATGCCGCAATTACCGGCAATCTTCGGACCCATCAATTTACCGGGCCCGCCCGGACATGAGGTTCAGATGAAAGATCATATCATTCGGATTGCCGCGAACGAAAAACTGACCCGCGCCGCGCATTGGACGGTCTTCACCGTCGGCGCCCTGTCTCTGGTTCTCTCGATCGCGGCCACGGCCGCTTCGGCGATGTAGCTTCTGCCTGAACCGCAAGGGGCCGCCCACCCGGCCCTCCAGCTCACGGTCCGCAGTCAGGCACGGCCCGGGGTCCGCAAGGCCCCGGGCCTTTTCATTCAGTCCCTGGGGATGGTCCGCAGCCGCAGATCGCGCATCTGTTCGTTGGTCGGCTCGGACGGGGCGCCCATCATCAGATCCTCGGCCCGCTGGTTCATCGGGAACATGATGACCTGACGGATATTCTGTTCATCGGCCAAGAGCATCACCGCCCGGTCGATGCCCATGGCGCAGCCGCCGTGGGGGGGCGCGCCGTATTTGAACGCCTTGACCATGCCGCCAAAGCGCTTTTCCACCTCGGACGCGGGATAGCCGGCCAGTTCAAAGGCCTTGAACATAATCTCTGGCTTGTGGTTGCGGATGCCGCCCGAAATCAGTTCATAGCCGTTGCAGGCCAGGTCATACTGATAGGCGTGAACCGTGAGCGGATCGCCCATCAGCGCCTCCAGCCCCCCCTGCGGCATCGAGAAGGGATTGTGGCTGAAGTCGATCTTGCCCTCGTCGGTTTTCTCATACATCGGGAAATCGACGATCCAGGCAAAGCGGAAACTGTCTTCCTCGGTCAGGCCCAACTCGCGGCCGATTTCGTTGCGGGCGCGGCCGGCGATCGCCTCGAACGCCTCGGGCTTGCCGCCCAGGAAAAAGGCGGCGTCGCCCTCGCCAAGGCCCAACTGCTGGCGGATCGCCTCGGTCCGTTCGGGGCCGATGTTCTTGGCCAGGGGGCCTGCGGCTTCCATGCCGGACCCGTCCTCGGCCTTGCGCCAGAAGATATACCCCATGCCCGGCAGGCCTTCCTTCTGGGCAAAGGCATTCATCCGGTCGCAGAATTTGCGGCTGCCGCCGGTCGGGGCGGGAATGGCGCGGACCTCATTGCCGGGCTGTTCCAGAAGCTTGGCGAAAATCGCAAAGCCGGAACCTGCGAAATGGTCGCTGACCACCTGCATCCTGATCGGGTTGCGAAGGTCGGGCTTGTCGGACCCGTACCACAGAAGCGCGTCCTTGTAGGCGATCTTTGGCCAGTTGGCATCGACCTTGCGGCCCCGGCCGAAATCTTCGAACAGACCCTGGATCACCGGCTGGACGGCGGCGAACACATCGTCTTGCGTCACAAAGCTCATCTCGACATCCAGCTGGTAGAAGTCGGTGGGGCTGCGGTCGGCGCGGGGGTCTTCGTCGCGGAAACAAGGCGCGATCTGGAAATAGCGGTCAAAGCCCGCCACCATGATCAGCTGCTTGAACTGCTGGGGGGCCTGCGGCAGGGCGTAGAACTTGCCCGGATGCAGGCGCGAGGGCACCAGAAAGTCGCGGGCCCCCTCGGGGCTCGAGGCGGTGATGATCGGGGTCTGAAACTCGTTGAAGCCCGCCCCCCACATGCGGTTGCGCAAAGACCGCACGACATTCGAGCGCAGCATCATGTTGCGGTGCAGCCCTTCGCGGCGGAGGTCAAGGAAACGGTAGGTCAGCCGGGTTTCCTCGGGGTAGTCCTGATCGCCGAAGACCGGCAGGGGCAGTTCCTCGGCCGGGCCGAGGACCTCGACGGCCGTGGCATAGACCTCGATCTCGCCGGTCGGGATCTTGGGGTTGACCAGCGCCGCGTCCCGCGCCTTGACCCGCCCGTCGATGCGGACCACGCATTCGGCCTTCAGCCGTTCGATGGCGGCGAAGGCCGGGCTGTCGCTGTCGGCCAGGACCTGCGTCATGCCGTAATGGTCGCGCAGGTCGATGAACAGGACGCCGCCATGGTCGCGCACCCGGTGGACCCAGCCCGACAGGCGGACAGTCTCGCCGGCGTTGGATTTGTTCAGGGCGGCACAGGTGTGACTGCGGTAGGCGTGCATTGCGGACCTCGGGGCGCGGGGGCGAAAGGATCGGGCCGATAGAAAGCCGGGACGAGGCAAAGTCAAGGGCGGGCCGGCCGAAGGGCCGGGCTTTCGCCAATTCGGGACCGGTGGTGCCCGGCGGGCAACATGGGCAGGGGGCTGCGCGGCCGGACGTCCGGATGGCCTTGCAACCGGCTGGTTCGTCTGGCTTTCTGGCGGCAAATGCCTGACCACCCGATCGCCCGACAGCCCTGAAGAAAGCCGAAGTGAATGCCGACCCCTGCCCTGCCCGGCCGACTGACCGGCGCCTCGACCGATCTTGGCGTGACGATGGCCATCCTGGCGGCCTGGGTGGGGCTGACGCTGGTCGGGCAATGGGGAAACTGGCCGGGTGATCTGGCCGCCGTCTATGTCGCGGGCTGGTTCTGGGATCATGGCCAGCCCGGGCTGATCTATGCGTTGCCCAAGGGGTTTTTCGGCGGCACCCCGCCCGAATGGGCCGGGCTGATGGCGCAGATCGCGCCGCCCGAGGCCGACGCCTATGCCTATATCTACCCGCCGGTCTGGGCTGCCCTTGCGGCCCCCCTGACCCGGGCCCTGTCGGCGATGGAGTTCTTCAATCTGGTGGCGCTGATCCAGGTGCCGATGCTGGCGGCCAGCCTCTGGCTGGGCCTGCGGCTGTCCGATGTCGCCGGCCCCGGCCGGTCGCCGCGCTGGCCCTGGGTCATCGGCATGCTTTTGGTGTTGCAGCTGTCGGCGCCGATGGCGATCGCGCTTTACCAGAACCAGCCGACGATCACCGTGACCTTCCTGACGCTTCTGGCCTTTGACCGTCTCTGGGCGCATCAGCCGCGGCTGGCGGGCGGGCTGCTGGCGCTGGCGGCGGCGATCAAGCTGACGCCGGCGCTGTTCGCGATCCTGTTTCTGACGACCGGCCAGCGGCGGGCCTTTGTCAGCTTTTGCGTGACGGGCGTCGGGCTGGCCGCCTTCAATCTCGGGCTGACCGGGATGGCGGCCAATCTGCAGTTCATCAGGACCCTGTCGCTGGCGTCCGAATATTCGCTGCTGTCGTCTGTGAACCTGTCGCTTCGCGCCGCGCTCGAGGCGGCGGCAGCGGCCCTTGGCCATGGCCAGACCGACCTTGGGCTGACCAATACGCTGAACGTGACCTCGCATCTCTGGATCAGCCTTGTCAGCGCCGCCCTGCTGATCGCCGTGCCGGTCCTGATGGCGCGGCGGCTGGCGCCCCTGACCGAAAAGGCCCGCCAGGGCGCCTTTCTTCTGACCTTTGCGGTTGCGGTCAACCTCTTCGGTCCGGTCGGCTGGCAGCACTATTTCCTGCTGCCGATGTTCCTGGCCCCGAGCCTGTTTGCCGTCATCCCCGCCGGGGTCGCGGCCCTGATCGTGATTGCCCTGTCGGCGATCATGAGCCTTTGGGCCTTCAATTTCGGTCATTCGCTGGCCTGGCCCGCCGCCACCTATGTCTGGGTCGCGACCGGCCTTTGGTGCCTGACGCTGGCCGTCATCTGGTGGTTCCGCCACCCTGTGGCCGCAGGCCGGCCTGCCGCGCGGTAATTCTGAAAACATCTATTCAAAGCTTGCCGTACCGTAAAATTCGTAGTTTCATTCCCGCAGGCGGCGATCAGACCGCCCTGACAAGCAACAGGAAGACCGCAGTGCGGTTCAGCGGGGATAACGGATATGTCGGACTACAAGGACCATGAACGCCATGAGGACATGAAAGTCCTGCATGGCATGGGCTATGCCCAGGAACTGTCGCGAAGCATGTCGAAGTTTTCGAACTTCGCCATTTCCTTTTCGATCATCTGCATTCTGTCGGGCGGCATCAACTCGTTCGCGCAGGCGATCAGTTCGGTCGGCGGCGCCGGGGCGGGCATCGGCTGGATCGTCGGCTGCCTGATTTCGGGGATGTTCGCGCTGTCGATGGCGCAGATCGCCTCGGCCTTTCCGACGGCGGGCGGGCTTTACCACTGGGGCTCGATCCTCGGCAGCCGCTTCTGGGGCTGGCTGACCGCCTGGCTGAACCTGCTGGGGCTGATCACCGTGCTGGGGGCGATCAACATCGGCACCGCCTATTACTTCGCCGGAACCTTCGGCGCGGCCTTCGGCTTTTCCGGAACCGACATGCAGGTCGTCACCTTTGTGGCGGCGATCACCATCGTGCAGGCGATCTTCAACCATGTCGGCATCAAGGTCACGACCTTCCTGACCGACATCTCGGGCTATATCATCTTTGCGACCACGGCGGTTCTGGTGCTGGCCTGCCTTTACTACGCGCCCAGCCTCGACTTCTCGCGGCTCTGGACCTTTACCAACTACTCGGGCGAGGCCGGCGGCAATGTGTTCCCGAAATCGGACAACATCGGCTACCTCTTTCTTCTGTGCCTGTTGCTGCCGGTCTATACGATCACCGGCTATGACGCCTCGGCCCATACGTCCGAGGAAACCAGGAACGCCGCAAATTCGGTGCCCCAAGGCATCGTCTCGGCGGTCATCTGGTCGTCGCTGGTCGGTTGGGTGATGATCTGCGCGATCACGCTCGCCATCCCCGACATGGCGGCGGCGGCCGCGCAGGGCTGGACGATGTTCTACAGCACGATGGACGCGATCATGCCCGCCACGCTGAAGAACCTGATCTATGTCGGCATCCTGATCGCCCAGTTCCTCTGCGGTCTGGCCACCGTCACCTCGGCCAGCCGGATGCTGTTCGCCTTCTCCCGCGATGGCGGCATGCCCGTCGGGTCCAAGGCGCTGGCGACCGTCTCGCCGACCTACCGCACGCCGGTCACGGCGATCTGGACGGCGACGGTTCTGTGCATCCTTTATGTGCTTCTGGCGCTGTCGATCAAAATTGACGGCACCTCGATCTATGTGATCGTCGTCAACTCGACCCTCGTCTTCCTGTTCCTTTCGTTCACCGTTCCGCTGGTCGCCGGGATGATGGCCTATGGCACGCCGAAATGGCCGAACCCAGGCCCCTGGGCGATGAGCGCGGGCACCTACAAGCTGGTCACGGTCCTGTCGGTCATCGGCATGGCGGTGATCCTGTTCATCGCTGTGGCCCCGCCGAACGAGCGGGTTCTTTATGTGGTGCTGGGCTTCCTGGTGCTGGCGCTGATCCTGTGGGTTGCGGTGGAAAACCGCCGGTTCGAAGGCCCGCCCACCGGTGAACGCATCGCCGCCCGCAAGGCCGCCATCGCTGCGGCCGAGGCTGCGGTCGGCGAACGGGGCTGATCCTTCGGCCGAAAGAATGGGGAACGGCCGGGGGCAACCCCGGCCGTTTTCATGCTTGGGTCGCCCCTTCGGGGCTTGCGCCTGTTCGGCGCATGGCTATAACCCGCGAAGTTTTGCGCTAAGGGGGCCGCCATGCCGAAAAGAACCGATATCAGATCGATCATGATCATCGGCGCCGGTCCCATCGTCATCGGTCAGGCCTGCGAGTTCGACTATTCCGGCGCCCAGGCCTGCAAGGCGCTGCGCGAAGAGGGCTACAGGGTCATCCTGGTCAACTCGAACCCGGCGACGATCATGACCGACCCGGGCCTCGCCGACGCGACCTATATCGAGCCGATCACCCCCGAGGTGGTCGCCAAGATCATCGAAAAGGAACGGCCCGACGCTTTGCTGCCGACGATGGGCGGGCAGACCGGCCTCAACACCTCGCTGGCGCTGGCCGACATGGGCGTTCTGGAAAGGTTCGGCGTCGAACTGATCGGCGCCAACCGCGAAGCCATCGAGATGGCCGAGGACCGCAAACTCTTTCGCGAGGCGATGGACCGGATCGGGCTGGAAAACCCCAAGGCGACGATCATCGCGGCCCCGAAACTGGCGAACGGCAAATATGACGTCAGTGCCGGCGTGCGCGAGGCGGTCGAGGCGATCGAATATGTCGGCCTGCCCGCCATCATCCGCCCGGCCTTCACCCTTGGCGGCACCGGCGGCGGCGTCGCCTATAACCGCGACGACTACGAACGGATCGTCCGGTCGGGGCTGGACGCGAGCCCGGTGGCGCAGGTGCTGATCGACGAAAGCCTGCTCGGCTGGAAAGAATATGAGATGGAAGTGGTCCGCGACAAGGCGGACAATGCCATCATCGTCTGCTCCATCGAAAACGTCGATCCGATGGGCGTCCATACCGGCGATTCCGTCACCGTCGCCCCGGCGCTGACCCTGACCGACAAGGAATATCAGATCATGCGCAACGGCAGCATCGCCGTCCTGCGCGAGATCGGGGTCGAGACCGGCGGGTCGAACGTCCAGTGGGCGATCAACCCCAGGGACGGCCGCATGGTGGTGATCGAGATGAACCCCCGGGTGTCGCGGTCTTCGGCGCTGGCATCCAAGGCCACCGGCTTTCCGATTGCCAAGATCGCGGCGAAACTTGCCGTCGGCTATACTCTGGACGAGCTCGACAATGACATCACCAAGGTGACGCCGGCGAGTTTCGAGCCGACCATCGACTATGTCGTCACCAAGATCCCGCGCTTTGCCTTCGAGAAATTCCCCGGCAGCAAGGCCGAACTGACCACGGCGATGAAATCGGTGGGCGAGGCGATGGCCATCGGCCGCACCATCCACGAAAGCCTGCAAAAGGCGCTGGCCTCGCTGGAGACCGGCCTGACCGGCTTTGACGAGATCGCCATCGACGGCGCCCCCGACCGGGCCGCCATCGTCAAGGCCATTTCCGCCCAGACCCCCGACCGGCTGCGGCTGATCGCCGAGGCGATGCGCCACGGCCTGTCGGACGATGAAATTCAGCACGCCACCGCCTTCGATCCCTGGTTCCTGGCCCGCATCCGCGAGATCGTCGAGGTCGAGGCCGAGGTCCGCAAGGGCGGTCTGCCCGCCACCGCCGAGGGCCTGCGCCGGCTGAAGATCATGGGCTTCACCGACGCCCGTCTTGCCCGCCTGACCGGCCTCGACGAGGCCCGGATCCGCCGCGCCCGCCGCAGCCTCGGCGTCACCGCCGTCTTCAAGCGGATCGACACCTGCGCCGCCGAGTTCGAGGCCCAGACCCCCTATATGTATTCGACCTACGAGCTGCCGGCGATGGGCGACGTCGAATGCGAAAGCCGCCCGACCAATGCCCGCAAGGTCGTGATCCTCGGCGGCGGCCCCAACCGCATCGGTCAGGGGATCGAGTTCGACTATTGCTGCTGTCA
>CAZORV010000067.1:12767-14541 GCA_964582215.1 uncultured Frigidibacter sp. | reverse complement strand
CCGGAAGATCGGCTTGTCCCGCTCAGCCCGGCGCGGTGACCAGGGCAGCGTCGCCTCAGTCGGCAGAGGTAGGGTGCGTGCTCGCACGCACCGCCTCCGGAGCCCGAAGTGCCGGGGCAGGGCCACCCCATTTTGTGCAGGCCGGGACGGCCCCCCGGGGCAACGTTCCCGCATGGGCGGGGCCGCGCTTCCGCCGGCAGGTCGGCTGACCCCGCTCAGCCCGGCCTTTGGTTCAATGCTGTCTGTCGCGGCGGCGCAACGCCCCCAACCTGGCCCGGGCCGGACGCCCGCCTCAGGTGATCGACTCGAGCCGTTCGCGCGAGATCTCGCCCGGGACGATGGTGATCGGGATCGGCAGGCTGCCCGACGAGCGTGACAGCTGCGTGACCAGCGGTCCCGGTCCCGATTTCTCGGTGCCCGCCCCAAGGACCAGAACGCCGATCTCGGGGTCTTCGCGGATCAGGCCGAGAATCTCGGTCACCGGCTCGCCCTCGCGGATCACCAGTTCGGGCTCGACCCCCTGGCGGTCACGCATCCACTGGGCGAAGACCTCGAAATGCGACTCGATCCGCTCGCGCGCCTCTTGCCGCATCAGGTCGGCAACCCCCATGAAATGCTGGATTTCATCGGGCGCGATCAGCGCCAGAACCGTGACGCCGCCGCCGGTATGGGCCGCGCGCAGGGCCGCGAAGCGCATGGCATTCAGGCACTCGCGGCTGTCGTCCAGAACCACAAGAAACTTCCGCATTCATCCCCCAGAGCTTTGGCCGGATCATGGCGGCTCGGCCGGCCAAAGGCAACCCGGGGGGCGCTCGGTCAGAAGATGAAGTCACTGGCGGCCAGGGAATGGACGCCGGTCAGGGTCAGCGAAAAGTCGACGCGGCCGTCGCCGTTGAGGTCGCCGTACAGCAAAAGTCCGCCCGCCGCGTCCATATAGCGGACCTCGCGCACCCCGCCGGGCGCGCCCGCGCCGCCGAAATGCAGGCCGTATCCGGCGATCTGCAGATGGTCCTCGCCGGCGGTGAAGTCGGTGATCCTGTCGTTGGTCCACAGGCCCGCCTCGGCGGCGTTGGCAAAGGCGAAGATGTCGGCGCCCGTGCCGCCGGTCAGGCTGTCGGTTCCGGCCCCGCCGTAGAGCGTGTCAGCCCCGGCGCCACCGGTCAGCTGATCGGCGCCGGAGCCGCCGTAGAGGATGTCGTTGCCGTCGCCGCCCTCGACCAGGTCATTGCCATCGCCGCCATAGACCGTGTCATTGCCGCCGCCGCCATAGCAGCTGTCGTTCCCGGCGGTTTCCCAGATCAGATCCTCGCCGTCGCCGCCATCCAGCCAGTCATTGCCGACCAGCCCCGCCATCGTGTCATTGCCCGCGCCGCCAAAGACCGTGTCATTGCCGTTGCCCAGCACGATCAGGTCATTGTCGTCGCCGCCAAGGGCGCGGTTGCCGCCGTTGCCACCGTAGATCGTGTCATTCCCGGCGCCGCCGTCCATCAGATTGACTCCCTCGCCGCCGTAGATGAGGTCGTTGCCCGCGCCGCCATAGCAGCTGTCGTTGCCCGCAGTCTCCCAGATCAGGTCGTCGCCGTCGCCCGCGTCCAGCCAGTCATTTCCGACCAGCCCGGCAAGTGAGTCGTTCCCGGCGCCGCCCCAGATCGTGTCATTGCCGTTGCCGAGCACGATCAGATCATTGCCGTCGCCGCCGCTGCCGTAATTGTTCCCCGAGCCGCCATAGATGATGTCGTTGCCCGCGCCGCCGTCCATGACGTTCAGGCCCTCG
>CAZORV010000067.1:0-12667 GCA_964582215.1 uncultured Frigidibacter sp. | reverse complement strand
ATCGTGTCATTGCCGGCGCCGCCGTAGCAGCTGTCATTCCCGGCGGTTTCCCAGAGCATGTCATCGCCCTCGCCGCCGTCCAGCCAGTCGTTGCCGATCAGCCCGGCAATGGAATCGTTGCCGGCCCCGCCCCAGGCCGTGTCATCGCCGTCGTTCAGGACGATATAGTCCGCCTCGGCGCCGCCATAGGCAAGGTCGGCGTTGGCGCCGCCGTATAGCGTGTCGTTGCCCTGACCGCCGTCCAGCCGGTTGGCGCCGTCGCCACCGTACAGCGTGTCATTGCCCGCGCCGCCCAGCAACGTGTCGTCGCCGGCAGCGCCGGTCAGCTCGTCGCGGCCGTCGCCCCCGTCCAGAAGGTCGTTGCCGTTGCCGCCGAGCAGCCGGTCAAGCCCGGCCGCGCCGATCAGCTGGTCGCCGCCATCGCCGCCGGACAGAAGGTCATTGTCATTGCCGCCGTCCAGCGTGTCGTCGCCCGCAAGGCCGGTCAGGCTGTCATTGCCGCTGCCGCCGTAGATGCAGCCGCCCGCGGCCGCCGCCGTCAGCACGTCATTGCCCGCGCCGCCGATCGTCGGTTGGGGCGGGGGGGCGGCGCCGTCCGGGCCAAATCGGTAAAGGTTGATCAGCTGCGACTGGGCAAAGGCATTGGCGGCGATCGGGTTGCCGTCGCTGCTTTCCAGATGGATCGTGGTGCCCTGCACCAGAATATCGGCCCCGGTCGCCGTCTCGGTGATGTTCAGCTGCCCCAGATTGCGCAGCATGGGAAACGAGGTCAGATCAAGCCTGTCGACCCCGACCTGATAGTCCATGATGCGGATGGTTGCGGCGCTGGCCGACAGGATGAACCGATCCGCCCCCGCGCCGCCGTAAAGCTCGGCCCCGCCGCCGCTGCCGCCCGACACGATCAGATCGTCGCCGCCGTCGCCGTAGATCGCGGTCGTGCCGCTGCCCGACGCCAGCAGATCGTCGCCGGCGCTGCCGGTCACCACCCCCGCCGTCCGCCAGAGCGTGAGGCCGGAATTGCCAAGCGACAGGTCGAACTGGGTGATCCCGGCCTCGGTCGCGCTGGCGGCGAACAGCTGGATCCGCCCCCCGGCCGCCACCATCGACAGGGCGCTGACATGGTCAAGGCTTGTCGTATCGCTGTCGGTCAGGGTCATCAGGCTGATCAGCCGCCCGTCGGGCAGAAGCGTCATGATCTCGACCCCGCTATCGGCGCCGCCGACCGCGACAAAGCCACGCTCGCCGATCTGCAGCGTCGCCAGCGCTGTGGCACCGGCAAAGCGGTTCTGCAGCCCGTCGACCACATGGTCGGTGTTGTAAAGGACGCCGTTCTGCAGGATCTGGAACACCGACAGCGACGAGCTTTCCTGCGCGGCGACGATGGCGAAGGTCGCCCCCTGCAGCGTCAGGGTCGCGACCTCGGTCGGTTTGGAAAAGCCGGTGCCGTAAGTGGCGCTGACCTGACCGGCCAGCGACAGCGCGCCGTTCGCGGCGACCGTGTAGGTCGAGATGAGGTTGTCGGCGGCCGAGACCGACAGAAGGTAGGTGCCGGTCCCGGTCTGTGCGACAGCAAGATCGTCGATATTGCCGCCGCCCGCCACCGGCGCCGCGCCCGCCACCGCCGTCAGCGCGCCCGCGTCCGACAGGCGCCAGGCCAGCGGCGTCGCGGACCCGTTGGCGGCCATGAAAACGTAACTCACCCCGCCCGAGGTCAGCCCCGCCACCGCCACCGGGTCAAAGGCCAGGGCGCTGTTCAGCGTGGCCCCGAAACCGCCGCCCGTTCCCAGCGCATAGCTGGCCCAGCCCGAGGGCGCCATGCCGCTGGCGATCAGGTTCGCCCCGCCCGAGGTCAGGCCCGGCAGGATGATGACATCCGGCGCCGCCAGATGATGCACCGCCGCCCCGTATCCCTGCACCGCGATCAGCGTCGCGGGGCCAGAGGTGCCCGACAGATCAAAGGCCGCATAGCCCGCGCCAAGCCCCGGCAGGTTGGCCGAATAAAGCCGCGGCTGGCCATTGATCCAGACCACCTCAAGATCGGTGATGTTCGTGCAAAAGGCAGGCAGGCCGCTGCCGACCATCCCGACGGTGCTATAACTGATCACAACGGTCCCCCGACCATTCCCACCGGGCAAACGGTACAGGCGAGGGTTTAAGAAATCCTGACCCGGCGACTGAGGGGGCCGGACTGAGGGGGCCGGACTGAGGGGGCGGGCGCGCCTCAGCGCGACCGGATCATCCCGACGATGTCAAGCGTCCGCGCCAGGATCGGCCGGGCGATCGCCTCGGCCTGATCGGCGCCGCGCCCGAGGGTGCGGTCGATCTCGGCCGGGTCGGCCATCAGCCGCTTCATCTCGGCGGTGATGGGGGCAAGCCGCGCCACGGCAAGTTCCGCAAGCGCCGGCTTGAAGCTGCCGAACCCCTTGCCCGCATGGTCGGCGACCACGGCCGCCGGGCTCATGTCGGCCAGCGCCGCGTAGATATTCACCAGATTCAGCGCCTCGGGCCGGCCTTTCAGCGCCTCGACCGTTTCGGGCAGGGGCTCGGCGTCGGTCTTGGCCTTGCGGATCTTCTGGGCGATCGTGTCGGCATCGTCGGTCAGGTTGATCCGGCTCTGGTCCGAGGGATCGGACTTCGACATTTTCTTCGTCCCGTCACGCAGCGACATGACGCGGGTGGCCGCCCCCTCGATCACCGGTTCGGTTATGGGAAAGAAGTCGACGCCGAAATCATGGTTGAACTTTGCCGCAATGTCGCGGGTCAGTTCCAGATGCTGGCGCTGATCCTCGCCCACCGGCACATGGGTCGCGTGATAGGCCAGGATGTCGGCCGCCATCAGCGACGGATAGGCGAACAGGCCAAGCGAGGCCTTTTCCGCGTCCTTGCCCGCCTTGTCCTTCCACTGGGTCATGCGGTTCATCCAGCCCATCCGCGCGACGCAGTTGAAGATCCAGCCCAGTTCCGCATGGGCCGAGACCTGCGACTGGTTGAACAGGATCGAACGCGCGGGGTCGATCCCGGCGGCGATGAAGCCCGCCGCCGCCTCGCGCGTCTGGTCGCGCAGCCGGGCGGGGTCCTGCCAGACGGTGATCGCATGAAGGTCGACAAGGCAATAGATCGTCTCGATCCCCTCGTTCTGCTTTTCGACAAAGCGTTTCAGCGCGCCGAGGTAGTTGCCGAGCGTCAGGCCGCCCGAAGGCTGGATGCCGGAAAAGATCCTCGGGGTGAAGGTCGGCGCGGCGGCGGTCATCGGTGGCTCCGGCTGGCAAAGGGCTCGGGCATCGCGTATCGCTGGGCAAAGGCGCCGTCAACAGGGCGCGGACCGGGGGGCGCTGGCCATGCAGGATTACAGGGAACCGCCGTTCAACCCGGTGCCGCCGGTGGTCTGGCTGCTGATCCTGCCGCTGGTCGGGGTCGAGCTGGTGCTGAGCGCGGCCGAACAGGGAATGATCGGCGGTGCGGCCGGGATCGGCTGGCGGCAGGACGGGATCATGCGGTTCGGGCTGAGCCCGCAGCTGCTGGGCCGGCTCGGCGTCGATGCCCACTGGCGTCCGGCCGGGCTTTTGCCGTTTGTCACCTATCCGTTCCTGCATGGCGGCGGCTTTCACATGATGATGACGGCGGCGCTGGGGCTGGGTCTGGGGAAGTTCATTTCCGAAGTGTTCGGGCCGCCGGCGATTGTCGCGCTGTTTTTCGTCGGGGCGCTGGCGGGCGGACTGACCTATTCGCTGGTGCCCGGCCAGACGATGATCCTGTTCGGGGCGATGCCGGCCGACTACGGGCTGATCGGGGCGCTGACCTTCATCAAATGGGCCGAGCTGGGGCTGGCGCAGGTGAACCGCAGCCGGGCCTTCGGCTTTGTCGCCGCCTCGCTGGCCTTTCAGCTGGTTGTCTGGCTGATCTATCGGGGGGACCTGAGCTGGCTGGCCAATCTCGGCGGCTTTCTGGGCGGGTTCCTTTTGTCGTTCATCGTGGTGCCCGGCGGGCCGCGCCGCATTCTGGCGCAGGTCCGGCAGCGGTAAGGGCGGGGGCGCTTGCCCCAACGCCGGGAAGAGCGGCCCTGGTCATGCGGGAACGCCTGCCGGGGACTGTCTCAACGCGCGCAAAATGGGGTGGTGCCGGCCCCGGCGCGCCGGGCGCGGGGGGCGGGCGGTGCGTGCGAGCACGCACCCTACCGCTGCTGGCCGTTCCCCGCCACGCCGGGCTGAGCGGGACCAGCCGATCTTCCGGTGGAAGAGCGGCCCCGCTCATGTGGGAACCTCTCCCCGGGACCGCCTCAGCCTATACCAACAGAGGGCAGCACCTGCCCCGGATGGCGCGAAGCGCCAGCCCCCGCCAGGGGCAGGCGCTGCCCGGTCGCTTGGGGCGACCGGGCGGTTCCGGGGGGACTTGTGCGGGGCGGCAGGGGCGATGGCCCCTGCCGAATGGGACGCTGATGTCCTTTGCCCCAACGCCGGGCTGAGCGGAACAGGCTGGCCTTCCAGTGGAAGCGTGGCCCCGCTCATGCGGGGGCGTTACGGCGGGGACCGCCTCAGCGCGCAGGAAAAGGGGTGGTGCCGGCCCCGGCGCTTCTGTCTGGGGGGGCGGTGCGTGCGAGCACGCACCCTACCGCTGTCGGCTGGGGCGGTGCCATGCGTTCCCGGACGCCGGGTTGGGCGGGACAAGCCGGTCTTCCGGTGGAAGAGCGGCCCCGCCCATGCGGGAACCTTTCCCCGGGGACCATCTCGGCAGACAGAACGGAGGGCGGCGCCTGCCCCGGATGGCGCGAAGCGCCAGCCCCCGGGAGGGGCAGGCGCTGCCCGGGGGCTTTGGGCGACCGGGCGGTGCGGGTGGGCCGGTTGCATGACGGCAGGGTCGCCGGCCCCCGCCGGCTGTGGCCGAGTGGCAAAGCCATCCTGCCCTACCGCCCGCCCCGCGAAAATCCGGCGCGGACGTCCTGCAGGCGGAAGGCGCCGGTCAGGACCGCCGCCAGCGCATAGACGGCGAAGCCCGCCAGGCACAGGGCCGCCAGCGCCCAATAGCGCAGGCCCGGCGCGTGAAGCGGCCCCGCAAGTGCCGCCATCGCCGCCCAGAGAAACAGCCCCATGATCACCGACGCCAAGAGGATGCGCGGCAGCCGCGCCCTTAGCCGGGCGTCAAAGGCCGCGGCCGCGCCCATCGACCGGCTGCCCCACCAAAGCTGCGCGGTCATGGTCCAGCCCGACAGGGTCGTGGCCAGCGCCGCCGCCAGAAAGCCGAAGAACGGCGCCAGACCAATCGCCACCAGCGCATTCACCACCATCGAATGCAGCGCATAGTTGAACGGGGTCCGCGTATCCTCGCGGGCGAAATAGAGGGGCTGCAGCACCTTTTGCAGCACGAAGGCGGGCAGGCCCGCGCCATAGACCGCCAGCGTCAGCGCCGTGGGCCAGGTGTCGGCCGCCGTGAACGCGCCCCGCTCATACAGAACCGAGATCAGCGGCACCGGAATGACCATCAGCGCCACCGCCGCCGGTACGGTCAGAAACAGCGCAAATTCGGTCGCGCGCGAATATTGGTGGGAGCTGCCCGCCACATCCCCCGCCTTCAGACGCCGCGACAGGTCGGGCAGCAGCACGATGCCGATGGCGATCCCCACAGTGCCCAGCGGCAGCTGATACAGCCGGTCGGCATAGTTCAGCCAGGCGATCGCCCCGTCGAAATAGCTGCCGACCTGACGGCCGACCAGCAGGTTCACCTGCACCACCCCGCCCGCCAGAACCGAGGGTGCGGCGATGGCCAGCAGCCGGCGGAGGTCGGTGCTGAAGCGCGGGCGGCGGAACCGCAGCGGATAGCCCATCCGCCAGGCCGCCAGCCAGACCAGCGCCAGCTGCGCAATCCCGGTCAGCGGCGTCGACCAGGCCAGCGTCCGGCCCATGTCCCATCCGGCCCTATGGGCGAAATACATCGCCACCAGAAAGATCACGTTCAGCAAGACCGGCGCCGCCGCCGCCGCCACGAACCGCCCGCCCGCATTCAGAAGGCCCGAGATCAGCGCCGTCAGCGAGATGAAGAAGATATAGGGAAAGCAGATGTTGCCATAGTCGATGGCCAGCGCCAGCCGCTCGTCCGCCGCGAATCCGCCCGCCATCGCCAGAACCAGCCAGCGCATGCCGACCATCGCCACCAGCGAAAACAGCGCCACCACCACCGCAAGGCCGGTAAAGGCCTCTTCGGCGAACCCCCTCGCATCCTCGCCGCTTTCCAGTTTTTTCGAGAACATCGGCACGAAGGCGGTGTTGAAGGCACCTTCGGCGAAAAACCTCCGGAACATGTTGGGCAGCGAAAAGGCCACCATGAACGCCTCGGCCACCGGCCCGGTGCCAAGGTAGTTCGCGATCTGCACGTCGCGCGCAAAGCCCGCGACGCGGCTGAGCAGCGTCCAGGCCCCCACCGTCAGGAAGCCCCGCACCAGTCGGATCGGTTTCATCAGGTTCCCGCCTCGGCCCGTTCCGCGCCTTCGCTGATCGCCGTGCGCAGCTTTTTCTCAAGGTTCTCTTGCTTGAGTTTGTTGTGGAGTTTCAAGCCGAACATGTCCTTGACGTAAAAGGAATCGACCACCTGCGCCCCATAGGTCGCGATCACGGCGCTGGCGATATAGATGTTGTTCGCGGCCAGCGTCCGCGTCAGGTCATACAGCAACGCCGGGCGGTCGCGGGTGTCGACCTCGATGATCGTGTAGATGTCGGAGCCTTCGTTGTCGAAGGTGATATGGGTCGGAAAGCGGAACTGACGTTCGCTTTTCTTGATCTTGTCGCGGTCTTTCAGCGCCTCGCGCGCCACGACCTCGCCCTTGAGGATCTTTTCGATCATCTGGCGCAGGCGTGGGATGCGGGCCGGGTCATAGGGATGGCCTTCGGCGTCCTGCACCCAGAAAACCGCCGTCGCGTGGCCGTCCTTGGAGGTGTAGGTCCGCGCATCGACGACGTTGGCACCCGACAAAGCCAGCGCCCCGGCAAGGCGCGAGAAAATGCCGGGATGGTCATAGAGCGCGAAACAGGCCCTGGTGGCGTCACGGGCATGGTCAGGCTCGATGTCGATGCGGATCTCATCCTCGGGGATGCCGCGCAGCAGGCGGGCAAAGATCGCATGCGTCCCGGTCGACAGGCCCTGCCAGTAGGGATCGTAATGGCGCGCGGTTTCCTGGCGGAGATCCTTCTGATCCCAGTCCGACAGGGCCTCGCGCAGGGCGCGCTTTGCCTCGTCGGTGCGGTTCTCGCGGTTCAGGCTTTCAAGGCCGGCCTCCAGCGCCTGCGCCGTGTCGGCATGAAGGCGCCGCAGCAGCATGGCCTTCCAGTTGTTCCAGGTGTTGGGCCCGACCCCCCGGATGTCGCAGACCGTCAGCACCGTCAGCAGGTCCAGCCGCTTGCGGGTCTTCACCACCTTGGCAAAGTCGCGCACGGTGCGCGGGTCGGAAATGTCGCGTTTCTGCGCCATGTCGGACATGAACAGGTGATAGCGCACCAGCCATTCCACCGTCTCGCATTCATCGGGCGTCAGGCCAAGGCGCGGGCAGACGCGGCGGGCGATCTGGGCGCCGAGGATCGCGTGATCCTCGGGGCGGCCCTTGCCGATGTCATGCAGCAGCAGCGCGAGGTACAGAACCTTGCGGTTCACTCCCTCGGCCAGGATCGACGAGGACAGCGGCAGTTCCTCGATCAGTTCGCCCCGTTCGATCTGGGCCAGGATCGAGATGGTCTGGATCGTATGTTCGTCGACCGTGTAGTGATGGTAGACGTTGAACTGCATCATCGCCACGATCGGCTCGAACTCGGGCAGGAAGGCGGACAGGACGCCCAGTTCGTTCATCCGGCGCAGCGCCCGTTCGGGGTTGCCGTGTTTCAGCATCAGGTCCAGAAAGATCCGCACCGCCTCGCGGTCCTCGCGCATCTCGTCGTCGACAAGGTCAAGGTTGGCCGTGACCAGCCGCATCGCGTCGGGATGGATCAGCACCCCCGACCGCAGCGCCTCTTCGAAAAGGCGCAACAGGTTCAGCTTGTCGGCGAGAAAGCTTTTGGGGTCCGACAGGTTCAGCCTGCCCCGGTCGATCCGGTAGCCCGCGGGCACTTTCCGCCGCCGCCGCAACAGCCCGGCAAGCGAGGCTTCGCGTTTCAGGTGCCGGGCCTCCATCGCGGTCAGGAACACCCGGGTCAGCTCGCCCACACGGGTCGCATGGCGGAAATATTCCTGCATGAAATGCTCGACCGCCCGCCGCCCGCCCATATCCTGATAGCCCATGCGATCCGCCACCTCGACCTGCATGTCGAAGGCCAGCTTGTCGGCCGCCCGCCCGGCGATCCGGTGCAGATGGCAGCGCACCGCCCAGAGAAAATCCTCGGCCGCGGCGAAGTTGGCATATTCCTCGCGGCTGAAGACGCCCTCGGCCACCAGTTCCGACGCCTCGCCGACGCCATGGATATATTTGGCGATCCAGTAAAGCGTCTGAAGATCGCGAAGGCCGCCCTTGCCCTCTTTGACATTCGGTTCCAGCACATAGCGCTGACCGCCCTGCCGTTTGTGCCGCTCGGCGCGCTCGGCCAGCTTGGCCTCGATGAACTCGCGCCCGGTGTTGCGGAACAGATCCTGCCGCAGCTTGTGGCGCAGTTCGACCGCCAGCCGTTCCTCGCCGGTCAGAAAGCGATGTTCCAGAAGGGCGGTGCGGATCGTGTAATCCTCGCGCCCCAGCCGCAGGCAGTCGCGGACGGTGCGGCTGGCGTGGCCGACCTTCAGCTTCAGGTCCCACAGGATATAAAGCGTTGATTCAATGACACTTTCTGCCCATGCGGTCATCTTGTACGGCGTCAGGAACAACAGGTCGATGTCCGAGAACGGCGCCAGTTCCATCCGGCCATAGCCACCGACGGCCAGCACCGCCAGCTGTTCGCCCTCGGTCGGGCTGGGCAGGGGATGCAGCACCTGCGCGGCGACGGCAAAGGCCACCCGGATCGTCGCGTCGGCCAGCCTTGCCCGCGCCCGCACACTGTCGCGGGCCGCGCGGGGGCGGGCGTCAAAGGCGGCCTCGATCCGTTCGGCCTCGTCGCGGCGGGCTTGCGCCAGCGCCTGAACCACCATCGACCGCCGCTCGCGCGGGTCGGTCACGGCGGCCATGCGGTCGGCCAGACCGGCGACAAAGCCTGCCGTGTCATGGACCGGATGGGCCGGGGTCAAGGCCCCGGCAACCGGCGCAGCGTCGGGTCTGAGGTCAGAATCCGGCGCCACCAAAGCTTCTCGGAGCAGGGTCAAGGATCACGAAGGTGCCGTTGCGGACCTGCGCGACGGCAAGGCCGCGTTCGTTGGTGCCGTCGGCGCGCAGCCGGAAGATGCCGTGAACCCCGGCAAAACCCGCACCCTGGGTCAGCGAGGCGGCCGAGAACGGATCGGGACGGCCGGACTTGACCAGCGCGCCGATGGCGGCGATCCCGTCATAGGCCAGACCGGCGATCAGGTTCGGTTCCGACCCGTAGGCGGCCAGATAGCGCGACTTGAACTTCAGATAGGGGTCGGCGTCCGGGTAGGCGAACCAGCCGCCCTGCAGGCCCGGCAGGTTCAGCGTGCCCGGCGGAATGTCCCAGCGCGTCAGCCCGACATACTGGATCGCCCCGCTGCCAAGCCCCGCCTGCGGCAGGGTCCCGGCCAGAAGCGGCAGCGCGCCCGCCGTGTCGGCCGTCAGGAACAGGGCATTCGCCCCGCTCGACTTCGCGGTCGAGACGATGGTCGGGATGGCCGCCGTCACACCGGGGCCGGAATATTCGAACGGCACGGTGCCGACGATGCGCGCACCGGACCGGCCCGCCGCAGCCTCGATCGCGCGGCGACCGGCCTCGCCCTGCGGGGTCTGGTCCTGGGCGATCAGGATGCTGCCCTTGCCCTGCCGTCCGGCGTAACCGGCCAGCCGCGCGGCGGCGTTGCGGTAGGTCGGGCCAAGGATGAAGACATTGCCGCCCGCGATGTCGGCATTGTTGGAAAAGGACAGGACATTGACGCCCTTGTCACGCACCGCCGCCCCGGCGGCATTGGCACTTTCGCCGTAGACCGGGCCAAGGATGATCGCCGCACCGTCGGCCACCGCCTGCTGCGCCATCTGCGCCGCCATGCCCGCATCCGATCCGGCGTTGTAGACGCGAAGGTCGATCCGGACCGAGCCGCCCAGATCGGCCACCGCCATGTCGGCCGCCTGCTTCAGGTCGCGCGCCAGAATCTCGTCCCCCGCCGCCCCGCCGCCCGCAGGCAGAAGCAGCGCCACCGGCACCGGCTTTGACGGGTCAAACCCCGGACCGCGCGCCGTCGTCGGCAAAGGCTCGCAGGCCGACAGCCACAGCGCCGCCGTGGCCAGTGCCAGAGGTTTCAAAAGCTTGCGGCGGGTCACTGAAACAGACAACATAAGCCAATCCTCATCCGGACACGGTCGAAAAGGTCTGACTGACCCTAAGGCCTCTGCCCCCGGAAGTAAACCGAAGGCACCGGCGAAAGGCGACAGCAACGATGAGCGGCAAGGGTCAGAAACCGCCGGCGGGGCTTTATTTTGTCTCGACGCCCATCGGTGCGGCGCGCGACATCACGCTGCGCGCGCTTGACCTTCTGGCCGACGCCGACGTGCTGGTGGCCGAGGATACAAGGACGCTCCGCCATCTGATGGATATTCACGGCGTCGGCCTGGCCCAGCGGCCGCTCTGGGCCTATCACGACCACAACGGCGCCGAAATGCGGCCGAGAATCATGGCGGCGCTGGCTGACGGAAAGGTTGTCGCCTATGCGTCCGAGGCCGGCACGCCGCTGGTCGCCGACCCCGGCTATCAGCTTGGCCGTGCGGCGATCGAGGCGGGCCATATGGTCAGCGCGGCGCCCGGCCCTTCGGCGGCGGTGATGGCGCTGACCGTGTCGGGCCTGCCGTCCGACCGGTTCCTGTTCGCAGGCTTTGCGCCGGTGACGCATGAGGCGCGGCTGACCTGGCTCGACGAGGTGACACGCAGCCCGGCCACGGTGATTCTCTATGAGGCGCCGGGGCGCATTAACGATCTGTTGGACGACCTTGTGCAAACCTGCGGCACGAATCGGATGGCGGCGGTCTGCCGCGAACTGACCAAGAAGTTCGAAGAGGTGGTGCGCGGTCCGCTGGGCGAGGTGCGGGCGGCCTTTGCGGGCCGGGCGGTCAGGGGGGAGCTGGTGGTGCTGATCGACCGGGAACGGCAAAGGACCGTCAGCGCCGACGACATCCGCGCGGCGCTTGTGACCGCACTTCGCGACATGAAGGTGAAAGAGGCGGCGGCGATGGTGGCCGAGACCTATGGCCTGTCGCGGCGCGAGGCCTACCAGATGGCGCTCGAGATGGGCCGGGAATGAGTGGGGCAGTCTCTTATTACGCGGGCCTTGCCGCCGAGGATCAGGTGGCCGCGCGCTATCTTGCGCAGGGGCATGGCCTGGCGGCCCGGCGCTGGCGGGGTCGCTCGGGCGAGATCGACCTGATCTTCCGCGCCGGGAAGGCTGTCGTCTTCGTCGAGGTGAAGCGCGCCGAAAGCTTCGCCCGCGCCGCGGAACGGTTGTCGGACGCGCAGAAAGGCCGGCTATGGCGGGCCGCCTTGGAGTTTCTGGCGGGCGAGCCCGCCGGCCAGGACACCGAAGTGCGTTTCGATGTGGCGCTGGTCGACGGGCAGGGCGCCATCGACATCGTCGAGAGTGCGCTCGGCCTCTGAACGGTCGCCGATTGCATCTGGGCCGGGGGGCTGCCATCTATGGCAGGTCAAATTTCCGGAGGATGCCCCCGTGGCGCTGAAAGTTGCCCTGCAGATGGACCCGATCGGTGCGATCAATATCGACGCCGATTCGACCTTTCGCATCGCGTTCGAGGCGCAGGCGCGGGGGCATGCGCTATTCTACTACACGCCGGACCGGCTGGCCTACCGCGAGGGCCGGGTGATTGCCCGCGGCTGGCCGGTCGAGCTGCGTCGCGAAAAGGGCAATCACTACACGCTCGGGGCCGAGGCCGAGGTCGATCTGGCCGGGCTTGACGTGGTCTGGCTGCGGCAGGACCCGCCCTTCGACATGGGCTATATCACCACAACCCACCTTCTGGACATGATCCATCCCGCAACGCTGGTGGTGAACGATCCGTTCTGGGTGCGGAATTCGCCGGAAAAGCTGCTGGTGCTGCAGTTTCCGCATCTGACGCCGCCGACGCTGGTGGCCCGCGATCTGGCGACGATCCGCGAGTTCAGGCACAGGCACGGCGACATCATCCTGAAGCCGCTCTACGGCAATGGCGGCGCGGGGGTGTTCCGGCTGGATCCGAACGACCGCAACCTTGCCTCGCTGCACGAGCTGTTCACGGGGATCAACCGCGAACCGCTGATCGCGCAGAAATATGTTCCGGCGGTGGTCAAGGGGGACAAGCGGATCATCCTGGTGGACGGCGCGCCGGTCGGGGCGATCAACCGGGTACCGGCCGAGGGGGAAACAAGGTCGAACATGCATGTGGGCGGCCGGCCGGAAAAGGTGGGGCTGACGGCGCGGGATCATGAGATTTGCGCGGCGATCGGGCCGGTGCTGCGGGACAAGGGCCAGATATTCGTCGGCATCGACGTCATCGGTGACTGGCTGACCGAGATCAACGTCACCTCGCCGACCGGTGTGCGCGAGGTGAAGAAGTTCGGCG
>CAZORV010000066.1:0-14599 GCA_964582215.1 uncultured Frigidibacter sp. | reverse complement strand
GCTGGGCGATTTCGTCCTGGCCCATGCCTATCTGCGCGAGGACCATGTGCTGGACGCCGATCTGCCGGTCTGGATCCCGATCCCGGCGCTGGCCGAGGTGCAGGTGGCGCTGCAGGAGGCGGTGGCCGAGGTGACCGAACTGGAAGGCTACGAGCTGAAGCGGATCATGCGGACGGGTACGGTCGCGACGATCGACAACCGCAACTGGGAACTTCGTGACAAGTCCGGGCCGGTGCAGCGCCTGTCGCAGTCGCGGGCCGTGGCGCTGGATATGGAAAGCGCCACGATTGCCGCGAACGGGTTCCGCTTCCGCGTGCCCTACGGCACGCTTCTTTGCGTGTCCGACAAGCCGCTGCATGGCGAACTGAAGTTGCCGGGCATGGCAACCGAGTTCTACCGCAACCAGGTCAGCCGCCACCTGAAGATCGGCATCCGCGCGATGGAACGGCTGCGCGACATGCCGCTGGAACGGATTCACAGCCGGAAATTGCGTAGTTTTGAAGAGACAGCCTTCCTCTGAGGGCGGGGAAATCTGCCTATATCTGCGAAAAGCACTTGCTTTGCCCCACAAACTGATGTGACTCACCGCCACAGTCTGCGAATGCGGCGTGTATGAACCCCGGCTGCGGGGCAACAAGGAGACATAGATGTCCAAACCCATGACCAAGACCCAACTGGTGGCTGCCATCGCCGATGCCATGGGCTCTGACAAGAAATCCGCTTCCGGCGCGCTTGACGCGATTGCGGCCGTCGTCGCCCGCGAAGTGGCCGCCGGTGGCGCCGTGACGCTGCCCGGCATCGGCAAGGTCGTCTGCCGTGCCCGTCCCGAGCGTCAGGTCCGCAACCCGGCCACCGGCGAGACGGTGACGAAGCCCGCCGACAAGGTGGTCAAGATCGCCATCGCCAAGGCGCTGAAAGACAGCGTGAACGTCTGATCGTTCGCTGCCGGACAAGACCCCAGGACCGCCCTTCCGGGCGGTCTTTTCATGTCGGGCGGCCCGCGCATCCCGGGACCGTTACGCCTGTCCATCCCCACCCCGACAGGCAAGGACGGCCAGCGCTTGTTCCCGGCACGCCAGGCCGAGCGGCCCCGCGCATGCGGGACGCCGCCCCGGGACCGCCCCAGCGCCTGGACCGGGGGCGCCGCGAAGTCCCGGTCCCGATCAAGCGGGTCTTGGCACCCATAGGCGACCGCGGCGGCCGAGGATGTCGGCGGGTTCGATGCACTTTCGCATCAGTGCCGCGAAAGCAGGTTTCGGGCGTTTCCCGATTTCCGGGCATTCGGTCAGGATGGCGGTGGCGCTGGCGGCGCCGATGCCCGGGGACCGAGTGCCGGGTCGCCCCGGCGTGGGCCGAGGGTCCGCTCCAGACCCTATGGTCAGGGCCGTCGCCGCACAGACCGCCCGCGCCGGCCGATCGGCGTCCAGCCAGACCCCACCACCGCCGCTGATTGCCGCCCGCAACTGCGATCTGCAACCGGCGAACAGTCGCGCGACTGCGAGGCGTCGCCCGACCTGTTCGACGATCTGACGGAACGCAGAAAAAGCAGCGTTCCGGATGGTCCGCCGGCGGCCCTGGCCAGAGCGCCCCAAAAAGAACGTTGAGCGTCGCGCCCCGCTTCGCTATGCCCCGGAAAGGACAGGAGCCCGCGCATGAGCCTTAATACATTCGGTCACATCTTCCGCGTGACGACCTGGGGCGAAAGCCACGGGCCGGCGCTGGGGGCGACGGTGGATGGGTGCCCGCCGGGCGTGGCGCTGGACGAGGCGATGATCCAGCACTGGCTGGACCGGCGCAAACCCGGGCAGAACAAATATACCACCCAGCGGCGGGAACCGGACGCGGTCAGGATCCTGTCGGGCGTTTACGAGGGGCGGACGACCGGGACGCCGATCCAGCTGATGATCGAGAACACCGATCAGCGGTCGCGGGACTATGGCGAGATTGCCCAAAGCTTTCGCCCCGGCCATGCCGACATCACCTACTGGCAGAAATACGGCATCCGCGACCCGCGCGGCGGCGGGCGATCAAGCGCGCGCGAGACGGCGGCGCGCGTGGCGGCGGGCGGCGTCGCGCGCGAGGTGCTGAGGGCGCTGGTGCCGGGGATCGAGCTGCAGGGCTATATGGTGCAGATGGGGCGGCTCGCCGCGCTCCGCGCCCGGTTCGATCCGGCCGAGGTCGAGCGCAATCCCTTCTGGTGCCCGGATGCGGTGGCCGCGGCGGACTGGGCCCTTCATCTGGACGCGCTGCGCAAGGATGGCAATTCGGTCGGTGCGGTGGTCGAGGTGGTGGCGCGCAACGTGCCCGCCGGCCTTGGCGCGCCGATCTACGGCAAGCTTGACGCCGACCTTGCCGCCGCGATGATGTCGATCAATGCCGTCAAGGGGGTCGAGATCGGCGCGGGCATGGGGGCGGCCGAACTGACCGGCGTCGAGAATGCCGACGAGATCCGCATGGGTCCGGCCGGTCCGGTGTTTCAGTCGAACCACGCCGGCGGGATCCTCGGCGGTATCTCGACCGGGCAGGATCTTGTCTGCCGGTTCGCGGTCAAGCCGACCTCGTCGATCCTGACGCCGCGCCGGTCGGTGACGGTTGCGGGCGAAGAGGCGGACGTGGTGACCAGGGGCCGTCACGACCCCTGCGTCGGCATCCGCGCCGTGCCGGTGGGCGAGGCGATGATGGCCTGCGTCATCCTTGACCATGTGCTTCTCGACCGGGGCCAGACCGGCGGGGCGCGCGGCCGGATCGGCTGAGGCGGGGCGCCTCGGGCTCAGCTTCCCGCCTGCCGGCGCCGGACCAGCTCGCGGGCCAGCCCGGCCTCGCCCTCGGCCATCGCCCAGCGATGGTTCCAGGCAAAGACCGGCGCCAGCACCGGCGCGAGGAGGCGGAACAGCGGCCGGTCGGCCAGAACCCGCCAGTCAAACAGCACCTCGGCCCAGTCACCCTGCTGGGTCAGCCGCCAGACGCCGCGCCCGGTCAGATCGCCGGTGGCGGCGATGGTCCAGCCATGCGGCTGGCGGTTTTCGACCAACGTGCCCTGCCAGTGCAGATGATAGGGCAGCCAGCCTTTCGAATGGACCGCGATCCGGGCGCCGACGCCATCGGCATCGCCGGGGGAAAGTTCCTGCACATCCAGATAGACCCTGCCCCACCAGCGCGGAAATTCCCGCGGTTCCGACAGGATCGCCGCAATCTCGGAAATACCGGCCTGAAGGCGCCAGCGCGTCACGATGCAGAATTCGTTCGATGGCATGTCGTCCTCCGCCCTGTCCGCCAAGCTACGGGGCGGCAGGCGGGAAAGTTGCGGCCTCGGTCGGCGGGGGCCAGTAACCCGGATGGCTTGACCGGCAAGCCCTGGGCTTGCGGCGAGCGCCCTCGGATGGCCAGCGGGCGGTTCAGGCCGGTGGTGGGCCTTGCGCCCCGTGCGGCCGAACGGTCATGTCCGAACATGCTGCCCGGCGCCTCGGACAGCAGTCCAGGGTCGCTGTCCGAAAAGCCGGTGCGTCCGGCGAACCTGGCGGCACCAAAGGTGCGGACATCAGGGCAATTCGCGCGCATCCGGTCGCGACGCCCGGCCGCTTCGGCGTCGTCCGGGCGCAGGGCGACATCGGCCTTGCGATACATCTCCGTCAGGACCGCGCCTGCCTGGACACGGGTCTGGTGCCATTCCGTCTCGGTTCGCGGAGGCTGGTCATTCGTCTGGCTCATCGGGCTTGCCGTCATGCTTGCAAAAGAAGTCGCTGTGCCGGTGATCGTAGCCGACCCCGAAAAGCGCGTGCTCCGCTGCCGGGTGCAGCCGGTCGATGCCCGCGGTGCGCTTTCCCCCCCTCGCGGCACCAGCATCGCGCGCGGACATCGCCTTTTGTCGCTGTCGCGCAGGTCGATCACCTTGGCGGCCGCACCGGCGGCGATCTTCCTTGGGTGGCTTGCCGGGAACTCCCGCAACCAGACGGCCCCGGCGCTGACCACCGGTCTACGAAAAGCCGAGGCGTCGCAGGGCCGCGCGCCGAAAACCGCCGCACGGGCCGCGACCGTACCCGAAACCGGATTCCCCTTTGGTCCGTCATGCTTTAGTCAGGCTGCATGACCGCAGCGCCGCCCCTGTCCAGGATCGACGTGATCGCGCCGAACCTCAAGCGTCGCCTGTCGGGGGTGACGACGACGGTGGTGCGGCTGATCCCGCTGCAGGCGCGGGCGACCGGGATTGTTGCGACCGGGCCGGGGTTGCCGCCCGATCTGCCGCACCTGCCGCTCTGGCGCTGCTTTCTGTTGCCGCGCGACCGCTGGCGGGTCTGGCATGCGCGGCGGAACACCGAGATGGTGCTGGGGCTGATCCTGCGCCATCTGTTCCGGCGAAAGCTGCGGCTTTTGTTCACCTCGGCGGCGCAGCGGGATCACCGGCCGTTGACCAAGTGGCTGATCGCCCGGATGGACCGGGTCATCGCGACTTCGGCCTTTGCCGCGCGCTACCTGACGGAGCCTGCGACGGTCATCATGCATGGTGTCGACTGCGATACCTTTCACCCCGCGCCCGACAAGCGGGCGCTCCGCCGGACGCTCGGCCTGCCGGAAGAGGCCTGCCTGATCGGCTGTTTCGGCCGTATCCGCGCCCAGAAGGGCGTCGATCTGATGGTCGATGCGGCGCTGGCGCTGCTGCCGGCCCGGCCGGCGCTGCAGATGATCTTCACCGGTCGCGTCACCGATGACCAGAAGCCGTTCTTCGCCGATCAGCTGGCGCGGCTGGCGGCGGCGGGCCTGCAGGACCGCGTGCGGTTTCTGGGCGAAATCGGCTGGGCCGACGTCGTCCGCCATTATCAGGCGCTGGATCTGTTCTGCGCGCCCGCGCGGTGGGAAGGCTTCGGCCTGACCCCGCTCGAGGCGATGGCGGCGGGGGTGCCGGTGGTGGCGGCGCGCGTCGGCGCGTTCGAGGCGCTGATCCGCGAGGGCGAGACCGGGACGCTGATCCCGCCGGGCGACGCGGCGGCGCTGACCGCGGCGATCCGCGACTGGGTTGACGATCCGGCGCGGCTGGCGGCGGCGGGCGCGGCGGCCCGCGCCCATGTCGAGGCGCATCACCGGATCGAGGCCGAGGCCGCGGCGATCAATGCCGTCTATCGTGACCTGCTGGGGGCCGCATGACCCGGCTGGGCTTCACCCTCGCCCGGACGCTGCGGCAAGAGGCGCCGCTGGCGGCGCTGTCGGTGGGGCCCGGGGCGCTGGCGGCGGCGCTGCGGGGCAAAAGCGTGGCGCTGGTCGGCAATGCCCGGTCGCTGGCCGCCCGGACCGAAGGCGACCGGATCGACGCGGCCGATCTGGTGATCCGCATCAACCGCGCGCCGATGCCCGCGCGCGGCTCGCACGGGGCCCGCACCGACTGGCTGGCGCTGGCCACCTCGGTCAGCGCGGCCGACCTTGACCGGATCAGGCCCGGCCGCATCCTCTGGATGTCGCCCAAGCGCAAGCGGCTGGCCTGGCGGGTTGCCACCTCGCCGGGCTTTTACCTGCATCCCCTGACCGAATACGCCCGCCTGCGCAGCGCGCTGGTCGCCCCGCCGACCACCGGGCTGATGATGATCGACCTTCTTTGCCGCAGCGGGCTTGCGCGGCTTGACCTTTACGGCTTTGACTTCTTCGCCTCGCTCTCGCTGACCGGCAGCCGCACGGCCGCCGAGGTGCCCCATGACTTTCCCGCCGAACGCGCCTGGGTCGAGGCGCTGGCCGCCCGCGATCCGCGCCTGCATCTTTCGCTTTAACTGGCGGAAATGATCGGATAAGTGGCCCTGTCTATTCCTGAAGGAGACCCCCAGATGGGTTACAAGGTCGTTGTTGCCGGCGCCACGGGGAACGTGGGCCGTGAAATGCTGAACATCCTCGCGGAACGTCAGTTCCCGGTGGACGAGATTGCCGCGCTTGCCAGCCGCAAGTCGCTTGGCACCGAGGTCAGCTTTGGCGACAAGACCGTCAAGACCCGGGATCTGGACACGTTCGATTTCGCGGGCTGGGACATTGCCCTGTTCGCGGTCGGCTCTGACGCGACCAGGATCTATGCGCCGAAGGCGGCGGTGGCGGGCTGCGTCGTCATCGATAACTCGTCGCTTTACCGTTATGACCCGGACGTCCCGCTGATCGTGCCCGAGGTGAACGCCGACGCGATCGAGGGGTACCGCAACAAGAACATCATCGCCAACCCCAACTGCTCGACCGCGCAGATGGTGGTGGCGCTGAAGCCCCTGCATGACCGGGCCAGGATCAGGCGGGTGGTCGTCTCGACCTATCAGTCGGTGTCGGGCGCCGGGAAAGAGGGTATCGACGAGCTTTGGGATCAGACCAAGTCGATCTACAACCCGGTGTCGGAAGTGCCGCCGAAGAAATTCACCAAGCAGATCGCCTTCAACGTGATCCCGCAGATCGACGTCTTTCTGGACGATGGCTCGACCAAGGAAGAATGGAAGATGGTGGCCGAGACCAAGAAGATCCTCGACAAGTCGATCAAGGTCACCGCGACCTGCGTGCGGGTGCCGGTGTTCGTCGGCCATTCCGAGGCGGTGAACATCGAGACCGAAGAGTTTCTCGACTGGGAAGAGGCGCAGGACATCCTGCGCGAGGCGCCCGGCGTCATGCTGGTCGATAAGCGCGAACCGGGCGGCTATATCACCCCGATCGAATGCGTGGGCGAATATGCCACCTATGTCAGCCGCGTCCGTCAGGACAGCACCATCGACAATGGCCTGAACCTCTGGTGCGTGTCCGACAACCTGCGCAAGGGTGCGGCCCTGAACGCGGTTCAGATCGCCGAACTTCTGGGCAGCCGCTGCCTGAAAAAGGGCTGATCCCCGAAAAAGGCTGATCCCCGCGGGCCGGGGCAAACCCGGCCCCGCCCGTCAACCGCCCGTCAACCGCTCGACGCCGCCCCGGCCCCCGCGCCGGGGCCTCTTGGCCGGGGAACGCGCGCCGGATGGCAGTCGGAAACGGGCGATCCGGCCGGAACAGGGTCCAAAATCCGCCCCGAGGCCGACCCGGTCAAAGCGCCACGAAACCGCCGCTGACCGGATCATAATGGGCGAGCGTGCCGTCGCCGATGTCATTCCAGAGCCCGTGCAGCGTCAGGCTGCCGTCCTCGACCGCGCTGCGGACGAAGGGGAAGGTCATCAGATTCTCCAGACTGACCAGCACCGCCTGCTGTTCCAGCGCGGTCAGCCGGGCCTGTTCGTCGGCGATGCCCTTGATCCGGTCATAGCCGGGGCGCAGGATGTCCATCCAGCGGCCGACATAGCTCGCCTGATGCTCCAGCGCCGGGGCGTTGCCGCAGCACATGTCATGGCAGCCCTTGACCCCGCCGCAGCCCGAATGGCCCATCACCACAAGATGCGCGACCTTCAGCGAGGTGACGCCATATTCGACCGCCGCCGAGGTGCCGTGCCGCTCGCCGTCGGGTTTGTGCGGCGGGACGAGGTTGGCGATATTGCGGTGAATGAAGAATTCGCCCTGATCGGCGCCGAAGATCGAGGTGACATGGACCCGGCTGTCGCAGCAGGAAATCACCATGGCGCGGGGATGCTGCCCTGCCTCGGCCAGCCGCCGGTACCAGGCCTTGTTCTCTTCCCATGTGGTGGCGCGCCAGCCGTGATAGCGCTGGACCAGGTAGCTGGGCAGGGGGCGGGCGTGCTTCATCTCGTCGTCCTCTGTCGGGCCGGGCCGTCTTGTTCGGCGGTTGCCTGACCATCTAGTGGTTCGGCCCCTCAAATTCGAGTGGTTTTTCCGGCGCGCATCAACCTTTTCTTGAAGGCCCGGCGGCAGTCTGGCCCGGCACTTGGGGGTGCGGGAAAGGGTGGGTTGAACGTGCCGGTTCTAGCGGTCCTGCGGCATGAGGAGGGGGTGCGACTGAACCCCGATCCTCTGGTGTCGCTTTATTCAGAGCTTGGGGAAAACGGGGCAGACCGGGTGGTCTGCCGCGCGATGGAGGAGATGGCGGCGCGGCTGTCCGAGATGCAGAAACTGGCGGATGAGGAGGCGCTGGCCGATCTGGTGCGAACCGCCCGGCTTTTGTCGACGCTCGGCGACCAGATCGGCATGGCGACCTTTTCGCGGGTGGCGCGCGACGTGGCCCGCGCGGCGGCCAGCGGCGACGTCACCGCGCAGGCGGCGACACTCGCCCGGCTGATCCGCATCGGCGAGCGGTCGTTGACGGCGGTCTGGGATTTGCGCGGCATGACCAGCTAGGCCGGTCGGCCTTGGCCGACAGGCCTGCCCCGGCGCGGGCCGCGCCCCGGCGAAGGCCGGGGCCTCCTGGCCGGGCCGCCGGGTCCGGTCGGACATTGGGACGGGACAGCACCCGATCAGGTCGGCAGGGGCAAGGGACCCTGCAACGGCGTGAAAGTCCCGCCGTTACCGCCCCGGGGCCCGCTCTTTTGTTCGTTGCGGCGGTCACGGGGCGACGCTTCCCTTTGAGCAGGGCCGCTCTTCCACCGGAAGATCGGCCTGTCCCGCTCAGCCCGGCGTTTGCAAATGGGGACAGCGCCACCGCAGTCGGCAGGGGCAAGTGACCCTGCTGTCCCGCGCCGATCCCGCCCACACCGCCCGGTCGCCCAAAGCGACCGGGCAGCGCCTGCCCCTCCGGGGGGCTGGCGCTTCGCGCCATCCGGGGCAGGTGCTGCCCTCTGTCGGTGCGCGTTGAGGCGGGCCCGGGGAAACGTCTCCGAGTGAGCGGGGCCGCTCTTCCACTGGAAGATCAGCCTTGTCCGCTCAGCCCGGCGTTGCGGGACAGGCTGCGACGCCCCAATCGGCAGGGGCCGTTGACCCTGCCGCCACAGGCCGATCCCGCCCACACCGCCCGGTCGCCCCAAGCGACCGGGCAGCGCCTGCCCCTGCGGCGGGCTGGCGCTTCGCGCCATCCGGGGCAGGCTCTGCCCTCTGCTGTACAGGCTGAGGCGGTCACGCGGAAAGGTTCCCACATGAGCGGGGCCGCTCTTCCACTGGAAGATCAGCCTGTCCCGCTCAGCCCGGCGTTGGGGAAAGCGACAGCAACGGCTCACGCGGCAGGGGCCTGTGACCCTGCCGCTTTGCGCTATCCGGGGCAGGCATTGCCCTCTGTTGTTTGGACTAAGGCGGTCAGGGCGAAACGTCCCCACATAAGCGCGGCCGCTCTCTGACCGGAAGATCGGCTGGTCCCGACCGGCCCGGCGCCCGGGTTTCAGCCGATACGGCGTCGCGCCATGCCGATCAGGCGGCGGAGGCGCTGGGGCAGGGGCATCCGCGCGGCAAGGATCGCGGCCCTGTCGGCCTCGGTCATGCCGCCCTGGACCGAGGTGCGGGGGCGCAGAAAGGCCGCCGGGTTCATCGTGCCCCGGTCGCTGGAATAGGCGCATGTATAGCCCGCGCGGCGCAGGGCGGTCAGGACGCGGGCATTGTAGCTGCCAAAGGGAATGCCGGCCGTCGTCACCGGCCGGCCGCAGATCGCCTCAAGCACCGCGCGCGATGTGGTCAGCTCCTCGGCCAGCGCCGCCGCGTCCAGACGACGCCAGTCGCGGTGCGCGATGCCGTGGCTGCCGATCGTCATGCCCGCGTCCTGAAGCGCCCGGATGTGGGCGGCATCAAGCGAGCCGGGCAGGCCGATCCTGCCGGACAGGACGAAGAAGTCGGCCGTCAGCCCGCGCGCGGCCAGACGGGGCAGGGCGATGTCATGGTCCGACAGATTGCCGTCGTCAAAGCTGATGCGGACAAGGTCCGGCCGGGGCAGCGCCATGATCTGGTCAAGCGTCGCCTCGAACGCGGCGGTCGAAATCCAGAAGGGCGCCTCGCCCGGTTCCAGCCTGCGGCCCGGCGTGCCGATCCCGTGGACGATCAGACCGATCTGGCGTTCCGTCATTGTCCCGTCTTCCTTTCTCGTCCGCTCAGCGGCGCTTCAGCCTTGCGTGCAGCCTCTCGACCGCGCCGATCAGTGCGCCGGCAGGGCCGCCGACAGGGCCGCCGGGCCGGGCCTCGAACGGCTCGGTCAGGATCGCGCTGCCGTTCATCCGGTCCTTGAACCGTGCGACGTCGGGATTGGCGGCATGGTCGATGCCGCCCATGTCATACCAGTCCTGACCTCGGCTGCGGGCAAGGGCGATGCCTTCCCATGTCAGGAAATATCCCGCGCGCAGGCCACGCCCCGCCTCGGCGGTCGCGCCGAACAGATAGACCGCATTGCGGCCCGAGGCGCCGGTGACGATCCCGGCCAGGTCGGCGCCGTCCTTCGTCGCGATCAGGATATCAAGCCGGTAGTCCGGTCCGGCGGGGTTGGCGTCGGCAAGGGCGAAGTGAAATTCCGGCGTGATGTCGGGCGCAAAGCCCTTGGCCGCCTGCACCGACCGGAAAAGCGCCAGAAAGCGCGCCCGCATCGCGGCGTCGTCGCCATGATCAAGCTTCAGGTCCGACTTCAGGGCAAAGCGCAGATCGGTGCGCCATTTGCCCTGGAACTGCTGCATCAGCTGATCGGCATCGCGCGACAGGTCAATGGCGGTGCTGTGATAGGCCGCCGCGCGGCCGGTCGGCGTGAACCCGGCCCCGGCGGCAATCGCGCGGACGCCCGCCGGGTCGTGCAGCGCCGTGCCCGGCAGCCGCAGCCGCAGGACATGGCCCGCACCTTCGGCAAAATGACGGCGAAGTGCCCACAGGATGTCGCCGGTCAGCGCCGCATCCGGCGCCGGGCCATCCACCGGCAGCATCAGCGGCCCGGCGGGTATCCAGGCGATGCCCCGACCAAGCAGCGGCAGCGGCTTGATCCGTGCCGCCGCCGCCGCAACCGCGACGCCATCGCGCCGGACCTCGACAAAGGCGCAGCGCGCGCCGATCCGTCGGGCGGCGGCGCGGCTGTAGGCAAGGCTTTGTTCAAAGCCGAAGTCGCGGAACCTTGTGGCAAGGTCCGGCCAGTCCGCCTCGGCAATCGCGCGAATGTCCAGCATGCCCGTCAAACCCGCGTCCTGATCCACGACCGCCAGAGCGGCGCCGGTTTCATCCCCGTCACCTGCCGCAGGCGCGGGGCGATCCGGCGGAACCACAGGCGATAATAGCCAAGGTTCATCAGGTCGGACCAGCCAAGCAGCAGCCGCAACCGCAGGCGCGCCGGGCCGGTCGGGCGGCTGACCAGTATCTGATGCACCGGCACGCTGACGCCGCCATAGCTCAGCTTGTAACCATATTCGCCGCGCCCCGCCTCGATCCGCCGGACGCCCGAGGCGATCATCCGCTCGATCATCAGCACCAGCCCGACCTTGCCGATGCTCAGCCGGTCAGCCTCGGGGTCAAGGGTGCGCGCGGGCAGGCGCCAGTGGCAGGTCTGGCCGCCGATCAGGGTGAATTGCGTGGCCAGGGGTTCGCGCGCGCCGTCCAGAGATTCGAACCGCACGCCGCGCCCGGGCAGTGCGCCGGCGCAGAGGCTTTGGTAAAAGGCCGCGCTGCCCGGCCAGTCGGAAAAGTGCCCGCCCTTGCCGACCGCCTGCCATTGCTGATTGTGAAAGCCGACGAAGGCCGCAAAGTCGGACGCCGTGGGCAACAGGGTCGCGGCCTTCATGCCGAAGCCCTGTTCCAGCCCGGTGATGTCGCGCCGCATCTGGCTGCGGCGCTTTTTCGACAGGCTGGCCTGATAGGCCTCGGCGCTGTCAGGCAGGTCGAACATCACATGCGATCCGGCGGGACGGTCGGTGACGGACAGGCCCGCAGGCGCCAGCGGCAGGAAGTCGGCGCGCGCCGACACCGGCGTCAGGCTGACGGCATGGCAGCGCCCGGGGCCGAGAAGATGGTCGAACGCCTGTTGCAGGACGGCCGCCTGATCCGCGGGCATCACCGGCAGGGTGAAGACCATGCAATGCGGATCGGTCCCCGCCAGACGCGCGACGCGGACCGGCACCGGCCCGGCCCAGATGGTTTCGACCGTAAAGGGCAGAAGTGCCACCAGCGCGCCCGCCCGCCGCGCAACCATGGTGGTCAGCCGACGGCCCGCGCCGAAATGCGCCCACCAGGGGATCACCCAGCCGGGCATCATGTAGATGTCGGCCCCGGTCCGGTCGGCCAGCGCCTGCCAGTCGTCGGTCAGGGCCGACAGGGCGCCGATCCCGTCCAGCCAGGCGATGGCAAGGTCATCGCCGCTCACGTCAACGGCTCCTGCCCGAACAGCTGATAGTTCAGGACGGCCCGCGACAGGCGGATTCGCGCGCGGGTATCGGCGTCGCGGCGCCCAAGGCTGAGAAGCCCAAAGACCGCCAGACGCAGCAGCGCCGAGCCGATCAGCAGCAGCTTGACCAGCCAGAAGCCCAGCAGACCGTCATGCTTGCGCGCATAGATCATATGGCTTTTCTGCATCTGGACATACATCTTCGACCGGATCTGCGCGGTGCTTTTCGATCCGCCGTCCAGATGGATGATCTGCGCCTCGGGCGCGAAGACGCAACGATAACCGGCGTTGCGGATGCGGCGGCACCAGTCGGCCTCTTCGGCATAGATGAAAAAGGCGCCGTCCAGCGGCCCGACCTTGTCCATGACCGCGCGGGGGATCAGCATGAACATCCCCGAGACGACGTCCACCTCGCGTTCGGACCGGCGGTCCCAGCCGACATACCAGGGCCGCCCGAAGAACGGCAGCCAGCGCGACAGCCGCATGAGGCCCAGTTCCACGATCGCCTGATTGAGCGGGCCGGGATCGGCAAAGCAGGTCTGCTGGATCACGCCCGGCCCTTCCAGCACCTGACAGCCGACGCAGCCGACGTCGGGATGACGGTCAAGCCAGGCCAGCATCCTGTCGATGGCGCCGTCCAGAACGATCGTGTCGGGGTTCAGCAACAGAAGATGCGCGCCGGTCGCGACGGCCAGGCCCTGATTGTTGGCCCCGGCAAAGCCGCGGTTGTCGCCGTTGGCAATCAGCACAACCCCGGGAAATTCGGCGCGGACCATGTCGGCCGATCCGTCGGAACTGGCATTGTCGATGACGATGATCTCGCACGAGGCCGTGGTCTGGTCGATCACCGACCTGAGACAGTCGCGCAAAAGCGCCAGCGTGTTCCAGTTGACGATGACGACAGAGACCGCAGGCTCGGCCTTGGGTGGAACGGGCAAAGGGGCCATATTCGGAAAATTCCTGTGTCACCGATATAGAACTTGCGCCGCGCGGGCACCGCGCCTGTATATTGGGGTCATGCAGCATTTTGCAAAACCGAACCCGCGCGTGATAGTCGGTCTTTCGCACAAAAGGCAATAACATGCGGCAGGAACGGTTTTATCCCGGGAACAGAAACGAGAATGCGACCTTTTGACCATACTGTTGGCGGCAGCTGGCGTTGATCAGCGGTGTTCCCTTTTGCGGCGACATGCCGATGCGCCGTGCCGCACTCTGGTCGCGCGATGCGGCGGGCGGGCTGTCCGCGCTGTTCGCCGGGCGGCGCGCCGCCTTCAGTTTCAACACCCGTGTGGCGATTCGTCAGGCCTGCGATCTGCTCGGACTTCGCCCCGGTGACGAGGTTCTGGCCCCCGCCTACAATTGCGGGTCCGAGCTTGATCCCCTGCGGGACGCGGGGCTGACGGTCCGGCTGTTTCCGGTCGACCGGCAGGCCGTGGTCGATGCCGGGGCCGTCGCAGCAATGATAACCGCGCGCACGCGGGCCGTCTATCTGATCCACTATTTCGGCTTTCTTCAGCCCGCGACAGACGCGATCCGCGCCCTGTGCGACGAACGCGGCCTGTTCCTGATCGAGGATTGCGCGCTGAGCCTGATGAGTGGCGCAAAGCTGGCCGATGGCCGGGCGGGCGATGTGTCGCTTTTCTGTTTTTACAAGTTTTTCCCGACGCTTGGCGGCGGTGCCCTTGTGGTGAACCGCGACAGGCTGCCCGATCCGGCCGGGTTTCCGGCGCGGTTGCCGATGCGGATGGCAGCCAGGCATCTTGTCCGGGCCGGGATCGACATCGTCTTTGGCGCCGGGAACCGCGCGGCGCTGATGCGGAGGCTGAAGCCCGGGACCGGGGCCGGGGCAGGGCCGGTGGCGCCGCCCCCCGGTCTGCCGGACATGCCCGGCCACTATTACTTTGACCCGAGGCTTGCCAATGCCGGGCTAAGCGCGCTGACCGCCCGCCAGATCAGAAGCTTCGATGTTGCGGGCGCCATTGCCGCCCGGCGGGCGAACTATCAGGCCTATCTGGATGCCTTTGCCGGCATGCCCGATGTGACGCCGCTGTTTGCCGGCCTTGCCCCCGGTGTCTGCCCGCTTGCCATGCCGGTTCTGGTCGAACGGCGGGACGCGCTGGCGGCGGAACTGGGGGCGCGCGGCATCGCGGCGACGCCCTGGTGGGCGGGCTACAGCCGCCATCTGGATTTCACCGGCCAGACCGGCGCCTGCCACCTGAAGGACCACCTTCTGTCGCTGCCGGTTCACCAGTATCTCGGCGCCGGGGCGGTCAGCCATATTGCCGCGACGCTCGGTGAACTGATCGCGCGCGGGTGAATCCCCGGCGGGTGTTCGGAAAGAGTACGGCTCGCCCGCATTCGGCAGGGGCCATCGCCCCTGCCGCCACACGCCGATACCACCCACACTGCCCGGTCGCCCAAAGCGACCGGGCAGCGCCTGCCCCTCCGGGG
>CAZORV010000065.1:0-14648 GCA_964582215.1 uncultured Frigidibacter sp. | reverse complement strand
GCATGAGAATTTCAGTTGCCATGATGCACCTCAGCGATAGCAGACGGATTTAACGGCAGCGACGACCTCGGCCGTCGTCACCAGGGCAAGCTTTTCAAGGTTTGCCGCGTAGGGCATCGGCACGTCCTTGCCGGTGCAGTTGATCACCGGCGCGTCAAGATAGTCGAAGGCCCGTTCCATCAGCGTCGCCGAGATATGGTTGCCGATCGCGCCGACCGGGAAGCCTTCCTCGACCGTCACGCAACGGTTGGTCTTCATGACCGAGGCAAGCACCGTGTCATAGTCGAACGGCCGCAGGGTGCGCAGGTCGATCACCTCGGCGCTGATACCGTCTTTGGCAAGGATATCAGCGGCCTCCAGCGCGTATTTCATGCCGATGCCGAACGAGACGATGGTGACGTCGCTGCCTTCGCGCCAGATGCGGGCCTTGCCGAACGGGATGGTGAAGTCGGGCAGGTCCGGGACTTCGAAGGACTGGCCGTACAGGATCTCGTTTTCCAGGAACACCACCGGGTTCTGGTCGCGGATCGCCTGTTTCAGCAGGCCTTTGGCATCGGCCGCCGAATAGGGCATAACGACGCGCAGGCCCGGAATGGCCGCGTACCAGGCGGCATAATCATGGCTGTGCTGGGCACCGACGCGGGCCGCAGCGCCGTTGGCGCCCCGGAAGACGATGGGACAGCCCAGCTGACCGCCCGACATGTAGTTGGTCTTGGCGGCCGAGTTGATGATATGGTCGATGGCCTGCATCGCGAAGTTGAAGGTCATGAATTCGACGATCGGGTTCAGACCACCCCAGGCGGCACCGACGGCGATGCCGGTGAAGCCGATTTCGGTGATCGGCGTGTCGACGATCCGCTTCGGCCCGAACTCGTCCAGCAACCCTTGCGAGATCTTGTAGGCGCCCTGATATTCGCCGACCTCTTCGCCCATCAGCAGGACGTTGGGGTTGGCGCGCATCTCTTCGGCCATCGCCTCGCGCAGGGCTTCCCGCACGGTCAGGGTCTTCATCGGCGTGCCTTCGGGCCAGTCGGGCGAGGCTTTCGACACGACAGCGACCGGCGCGGCTGCTGCCGCGGCAGGTGCCGCAGCGGCGGCGGCCGGGGCGGCTGCGGCGGCCGCAGGGGCGGCGGCGGCGGGCGCGTCGGACACGCTTTCCCCCTCTTCCACCAGAACCGCGATCGGCGTGTTCACCTTGACGTTCTGGCTGCCCTCGGCCACCAGAATCCGGCCGACGGTGCCTTCATCGACCGCCTCGAACTCCATCGTTGCCTTGTCGGTTTCGATCTCGGCGATGATCTGGCCGCTTTTGACCTGATCGCCTTCCTTCACCAGCCATTTGGCCAGCGTGCCTTCCTCCATCGTCGGAGAAAGCGCGGGCATGAGAATTTCGGTTGCCATGTCGTGCGTCCCCCTTACACGTAGATGTCGGTCCAGAGCTCGGACAGATCCGGCTCCGGGCTGGTCTTGGCGAATTCGGCGCTGTCATTGACGATCGCCTTGATGTCGCGGTCGATGGCCTTGAGGTCATCCTCGGTCGCAAGGTTCGCGCCGATCAGAAGGTCGCGCACATGCTCGATCGCGTCCTTTTCGGACTTCACCTTCTCGACCTCGTCGCGGGTCCGGTATTTCGCCGGGTCCGACATCGAATGGCCGCGATAGCGATAGGTCATCATTTCCAGAATGTAGGGGCCCTTGCCCGCCCGGCAGTGCGCCACGGCCTTCTGGCCCGCGGCCTTGACCGCCAGCACATCCATCCCGTCGACCTGCTCGCCCGGGATGCCGTAAGCCAGACCGCGACCGAACAGCGTCTCGGACTTGGTCGAACGCGCCTGCGAGGTGCCCATGGCGTAATGGTTGTTCTCGATGACGAAGATCACCGGCAGCATCCACAGTTCGGCCATGTTGTAGGTCTCGTAGACCTGACCCTGGTTGGCCGCACCGTCGCCGAAATAGGCGAACGACACATTGTCATTGCCCTTGTACTTGTCCGCCAGCGCCAGCCCGGCGCCAAGCGGCACCTGCGCGCCGACGATCCCGTGGCCGCCGTAGAAATGCTTCTCTTTCGAGAACATGTGCATCGAGCCGCCCTTGCCCTTGGAATAGCCGCCCGAGCGTCCGGTCAGTTCGGCCATCACCCCCTTGGGGTCCATGCCGCAGGCCAGCATATGGCCGTGGTCGCGGTAGGATGTGATGCGCTTGTCGCCTTCCTTGGTGCTGGCTTCCAGCCCGACGACGACCGCCTCCTGGCCGATGTAAAGGTGGCAGAACCCCCCGATCAGCCCCATGCCGTACAGCTGGCCTGCCTTTTCCTCGAATCGACGGATCAGCAGCATCTGGCGGTAGAATTCCAGAAGCTCGTCCTTCGAAACGTTTGAATTCTCGGAACTTTTACGTCCTGCCATGCTGGCGTTCCTCCACTGGCGATAATTTAGTTCAGCCTTAAACCATTTACAGCTGACTTGGCGGCATTACACGATGAAATTCGTGATAGCGCAAACGCCATTTGGCCCGGCGGCCGGGGCTGCGCGGTTTTTTCGCACCGTCCGGAATTTCAGCGGATCACCAGCTCGTCCGCCCGGACATAGCCAAGGACATTGCGGACACGCTCGTCCAGAAGATCGGCGTCAAGATAATCGTCCGACAGCCGGTGCGTCAGATTTTCCATCCGCGCCACTTCGGCCTTCAGCCGGTCGCGCTCGGCGGTCAGCGCCTGTTTCTCGGCGGTGATCTGCACGCGCTTGACCACGCCGAAATCGCCCTGGATCGCGGCCGAGGCGAAATAGCCCGCGATGCCCAGAACCAGGGCGCCGCCAAGCACCGTCTTCAGATGTGAAAGCCGCATGTCCGCTCACTGCTCCGGCCGCCTCTTGCCGGGCGGTCGGGGCGACCATGGCACAAAATACAAGGCAGGGGAATCCGTCCCGCGCTATTTTTTGCCCACAGGCGACTTCAGGCCGCAACCGAGGCGTCGCGGATGCCCTGTATCGCCTGATCCAGCACCCGGTTGAAGGTCGCGTCGTCCTGCCCGGCCGACAGACCCTCGGTCAGCGCGCGCGAGAAACTGGCGATAATCCCCTGATTGCGCGCCAGAATCCGGTTCGCCTCGTCGCGTGCATAACCGCCCGATAGTGCCACCACGCGCATCACGCGCGGATGATCGACCAGGGGCCTGTAGAAATTGTCGACCGTCGGCAGCGTCACTTTCAGCATGACCTGCCGGTCCTTGGGCAACCGGTCCAGATGCGCCAGCGTCTCGGTCATCAGCATCGCCTCGGCCTCGGCCTTGTCGGGGATCGAGATCGTCACCTCGGGTTCAAGGATCGGCATCAGCCCGTGGGCTGCCACCTGTTCGGCCAGTTCGAACTGCTGGGCAACTGCGGCGGCAATCCCCGAGGCGTTCGCCGCGTCGATGACCGACCGTTCCTTGGTGCCGAAAATCCCCTTGCGGGCGGCGCGCGCCAGAAGTTCATCCAGCCCCTTGATCGGCTTCATCAGCCGGACGCCGTCGGCCTGATCATGGATGCCCTGATCGATCTTCAGGAACGGCACCACGCTTTTGGTCGACCACAGATAATCGGCGGCAGGCTGCCCGGCGATTTCGGCGTCCATCGTGCGTTCAAACAGGATCGCGCCGATCACCCGGTCGCCGGTGAAGGCGGGCGAGGTCGCGATCCGTGTCCGCATCTGGTGGATCAGCCCGTACATTTCGTCTTCGGAACGATAGGCATCCTCGGCCACGCCATAAAGCTTCAGCGCCTTGGGCGTCGATCCGCCGCTTTGGTCCAGCGCCGCGATGAAACCCTTGCCACTGCGCATCCGCTCGGCCTGTTCCTGACGTACCATCTTCCGCTCCAAACTGTCGAAAAATCCCAAGGGGCTTCCCCCGGGGCAGTCTCTAGGCAGCCGTTCGGGGAATTGCAAACATGTTGGCGCTAACGGACTGTTATTTATTGCTTTTTCAGCGATTTTGTCGCAGCGCGCACCGCATAGCGTCGGGAAACGAAACGCAGGCCGAAGACCGTCAGCCGGTTGCGAAGCCCCGCCACCCGAATCCGCCGTCCGGCTTTCATCGCCTTCCAGCCCGCAGCGGCGACCGGGGCCGCGCTTGCAACCGGGCCCTTGCCGAACAACGGCGCGCTTTCCATCGCTGCGTCGGCCGCGAAATTCGTGGCTGTCGGGCCGGGGCAAAGTGCGGTGACGGTGACGCCTGTGCCCCGGACCTCTTCGGCGACCGCCTCGCTCAGCGACAGAAGAAAGGCCTTGGTGGCGTGATAGACCGCCATCTGCGGCCCCGGCAGGAAGGCCGCGATCGAGGCCACGTTCAGGATCCGGCCGCCGCCCGCCGCCTGCATGTGCGGGATCGCATGTTTCATCAGGATCATCGGTGCAAAGGCGTTGACCAGCACCGACACTTCCTCGCGGACGAAGTCGTCACCGCCGAAGGGGCCGTTGTAACCCAGCCCGGCATTGTTCACCAGAATGTCGATCCGCCGCCGGGACGAGGCCTTGCGCCACAACAGCTCGACCTGATCGGGGTCGACCAGATCGGTCGGGATGACCTCGACCGCGATCTTGTGGCGCCCGCGCAGCTCGTCCGCCAGCGCCTCCATCTTTTCGCCGTTGCGCGCAGCCAGGATTAGGTCGCGCCCCTCGGCGGCGGCGAGAATGGCGAATTCGCGCCCGAGCCCCTCGGACGCGCCGGTGATCAGGGTCCAGCCCCTCAGCCCGTCAGCAGAACCCATCGCAAACTCCCATGATCGTCGCCAAAGACTAGAGCCTCGGGGCCAGCATTCAAGCGTTCCGTGTGGCGGCAGCCGTTTTCAGCCCATCAGTGCCGCGACGCCGGGCAGGTCCTTGCCCTCCATCCATTCCAGAAAGGCCCCGCCCGCCGTCGAGATGAAGGTGAAACCGTCCGCCGCCCCGGCCTTGTTCAGCGCCGCGACCGTGTCGCCGCCCCCCGCGACCGAGATCAGCTTGCCGGCTTTGGTCAGCGCGGCGGCCTTTTTCGCCGCGGCATTGGTCGCCGCATCAAAGGGCGCGATCTCGAAGGCGCCAAGCGGGCCGTTCCAGATCATCGTCTTGCAGGCCTCGAACACCGCCGACAGTTCCCTGACCGTGGCGGGCCCCGCGTCAAGGATCATCGCGTCGGCCGGGCAGGCGTTCACCGCGACGGTCTCATTCGCCGCACCGGCCGCGAACTCGCGCGCCACGACCACATCGACCGGCAGGTGAATCCGGCAACCGGCGGCGTCGGCCTTGACCATGATCGCCCGCGCCGTGTCGGCCATGTCGCGTTCGGCCAGCGACTTGCCGACCTCGGTGCCGCGCGCAACCAGAAAGGTGTTGGCCATGCCGCCGCCGATCACCAGATGATCGACCCTGGTGACAAGGTTGCCCAGAAGGTCAAGCTTGGTCGACACCTTGGCGCCGCCGACCACCGCGACAACCGGCCGCTGCGGATCGCCGAGTGCCGCGTTCAGCGCCTTCAGTTCCGCCTCCATCAGCCGCCCCGCGCATGAGGGCAGAAGCTTCGCGATCCCCTCGGTCGAGGCATGGGCCCGGTGCGCCGCCGAAAAGGCGTCGTTCACATAGACCTGACCCAGCGCCGCCATTCCGGCCGCCAGTGCCGGGTCATTCTTTTCCTCGCCCGCGTGAAAGCGGGTGTTTTCCAGCAACAGAACCTCGCCCGCACCCAGTGCCGCGACCGCCTTCTTGGCGGGCGCACCGACGCAATCCTCGGCAAAGGCGACCTTCTGCCCCAGCGCCTTTTCCAGCGCGGGCAGGGTGATGCTCAGGCTCATCTCGGGCACCGGCTTGCCCTTGGGCCGGCCGAAATGCGCCAGAAGCACGACCTTGGCGCCCTTCTTCTGCAGATCCCTCACCGTCGGCACGATCTTTTCGATCCGTGTCGCGTCGGTCACCAGCCCGGCCTCGACCGGCACGTTGATATCGACCCTGACCAGCGCCGTCCTGCCGGTGAAGTCCATGTCGTCGATGCTTTTCCAGCCCATCGTCGCGATCCTTTTCGTCACAGCCAAATCCGCCAACCTGGCCTTGCCTATCCCCGATCCGTGCCCTGCGGTCAACCGAGCGCCCGCTTTTTGGCTTTTCTTGTCGGCGCTCTGGGCATAGGTTCCGCCCAAATTCGCAGACGAGGAGGCCCCGATGCCCGAGATCAAAGACCCCGAAAACACCATCATCATCACGCTCAAGGACGGCCCGGTCGTCATCGAACTTCTGTCGGCCGTCGCCCCGAAACATGCCGAGCGCATGAAGGTCCTCGCCCGCGCCGGGAAATATGACAATGTGGCATTCCACCGCGTGATCGACGGTTTCATGGCCCAGACCGGCGATGTCGAGAACGGGAACATGGAACAGGGCTGGAACGCCCGTCGCGCCGGTACCGGCGGGTCCGACCTGCCGGACCTTCCGGCCGAATTCTCGAAACTGCCGCATGACCGTGGCACGATCGGCGCCGCGCGGTCGCAGAACCCGAACTCGGCCAACAGCCAGTTCTTCATCAACTTCAAGGACAACCATTTCCTCAATGGCCAGTACACGGTCTATGGCCGGGTCATCGCGGGGATGGACCATGTCGACAAGATCACGCGGGGCGAGCCGCCGATGAACCCCGACCGCATGATCAGCGTCCGGGTGGCGGCCGATGCCTAACCGCCCCTTCCTGAACTCGGTCCTGTTCATCGCGGCGACCTGCCTGTTCGCCTTCTACCTTTACACCCGCATGTCGGTCGGTCCGGCGTCGGCGGCCGACGGAACCGGGCCCAATCTGGTGATCCAGGTCGACGGTTCGGTACAGGGCACCGTCGTCATCGACCTTCTGTCCGAGGCGGCGCCGAAGAACGTGGCGCAGGTCGTCGCGCTGGCCAAGGCCGGTCAATATAACGGCGTTGCCTTTCACCGGGTGATCGACGGTTTCATGGCCCAGACCGGCGATGTGCAATATGGCCGCATCAACGGCGATCTTGGTCAGGCGGGCATGGGCGGGTCGGATCTTCCCAACCTTCCGGCCGAGTTCTCCAACATCATCTTCGATCGCGGCATCGTCGGCATGGCGCGCACCAACAGCCCCGACAGCGCCAATTCGCAGTTCTTCATCATGTTCGCCCCGGCGATCCACCTGAACGGCGAATATACCGTGATCGGCCGGGTGATCTCGGGGATGGATGTCGTCGACAAGATCAAGCGCGGCAATCCCGATCTTGGCGGCGCCGTCGACAATGGCCCCGACTGGATGGCGAAGGTCACGGTCGAGGAATGATCCGGCCGGCGCCCGGTTCGCCGGGCGCCGTGACGACCCCGCGGGCGGCGGTCAGTCCAGAACCACCAGCGCATGGCGCTTTTTGCCCGCGGTCAGCTTCAGCGGCTCCGCCAGATGGCCGGCACCCAGCCGGATACCGGCGTCCGTCACCAGCTCGTCATTCAGCCGCGCGCCGCCCTCCAGGATCAGCCGCTTTGCGTCCTTGCCGGATGCGGCCAGCCCGGTCCGCACGAACAGCTGCACGATCCCCAAACCGTCTGCCACCTCGGCCGCCGTCACCCTCAGCGTCGGCAATTCATCCCCGACGCCGCCCTTTTCAAAGACGTCACGCGCCGTCGCCTCGGCTGCCACGGCCGCCGCGCGGCCATGGGCCAGCGCCGTCGCCTCATTGGCCAGGATGACCTTGGCGCCGTTGATCTCTGACCCGGCCAACCCGCCCAGCCGGTCGCATTCCTCGACCGGCAGTTCGGTATAAAGCTTGAGAAACCGCCCGACGTCCGCGTCGGTCGTGTTGCGCCAGAACTGCCAGAATTCATAAGGGCTCAGCATCGCGGCATTCAGCCAGACGGCGCCTGACTGGCTTTTGCCCATCTTGCGGCCGTCGGACGTGGTCAGCAGCGGCGAGGTCAGCCCGTAAATCTCGTGATCCAGCACCCGGCGGGTCAGGTCGATGCCGTTGATGATATTGCCCCACTGATCCGACCCGCCCATCTGCAGCAGACAGCCATAGCGGCGGTTCAGTTCCAGAAAATCATAGGCCTGCAGGATCATGTAGTTGAATTCAAGGAACGACAGGCTCTGCTCCCGGTCCAGCCGCGATTTCACCGACTCGAAGGCCAGCATCCGGTTGACGCTGAAATGCCGCCCGATGTCGCGCAGGAAATCAAGGTAGTTCAGCCCGTCCAGCCATTCGGCATTGTTCAGCATCAGCGCGTCAGCCGCCCCCTCGCCGAACCGGACATAGCTGGAAAACACCTGCCTGATCCCGGCGATATTCTCGTCGATCTGCGCCGGCGTCAGCAGCGGGCGTTCGTCGGCGCGAAAGGACGGATCACCCACCTTGGTGGTGCCGCCGCCCATCAGCACGATCGGCTTGTGCCCGGTCTTCTGCAGCCAGCGCAGCATCATGATCTGGATCAGCGATCCGACATGCAGCGACTTCGCCGTGGCGTCAAAGCCGATATAGGCCGGAACCATGCCCCGGGCCAAAGCCTCATCCAGCCCCTGATAGTCGGTGCAGTCGGCCAGAAAGCCACGGGTCGTCATCACGCGCAGGAAATCGGATTTCGGATGGTAGGTCATCGCGGCTTGGTCCATTCTGATGTCACGCCGGATATATCGGCGCGGGGATGCAAGGGGAAGGGATCATGAAGGGCCGCGCCGTCTGGGCCTTGGGCGCCATGTCGGGCACCTCGCTTGACGGGGTCGATGCGGCCATGGTCCTGACCGACGGCCGCCGGATATTCGAGTTCGGCGACAGGCTTTACCGGCCCTATGGCGCGGACGAGGCGGCGATCCTGCGCGCCGCGCTTGGCCGCTGGCCCGGCGAGCCCGGCGTGGCCGAGGCGGCGGCGGTGACCGAGGCCGCCCATGCCGAGGTTCTGCAGGCCTTTCCGGCGGCCGAGCTGATCGGCTTTCACGGCCAGACGCTGGCCCATGACCCGGGCGGGCGCGGCACCCATCAGACCGGCGACGGCGCCCGGCTTGCCCGCAGGCTCGGCCGCCCGGTGGTCTGGGACTTTCGCAGCGCCGATGTGGCGCTCGGCGGGCAGGGGGCGCCGCTGGTGCCGTTCTTCCACCACGCCTGCGCGCGTCATCTCGGCGCGGTCCGGCCCCTGGTCTTTCTCAACCTCGGCGGGGTCGGGAATGTCACCTGGACCGACCCGCGCAAGCAACTGCCCGAGGCGCCGGGCGCCTGCCTCGCCTTTGACACCGGCCCCGCCAATGCCCCCGTGAACGATCTGATGCGCCAGCGGCGCGGGCAGGACTTCGACCGGGACGGTGCGCTGGCCGCGCACGGCGAGGCGGACGAGGCGACCATCGCGCGCTTCCTCCGCCACCGCTATTTCGCGCGGATGCCGCCGAAGTCGCTGGACCGCGATGAGTTCCGCTGGCTGATGACCGAGGTGGCCGCCCTGTCCGACGCCGATGCCGCCGCGACCCTGACGCTTTGTGCCGCCCTCGGGGTCGTGGAGGCGGCCCAACATTTCCCGACAGCGCCCGAGGCCTGGCTGGTGGCCGGCGGCGGGCGGCGGAACGCGACGCTGATGGCGATGCTCGGCGCGCTGCTGCCCGCGCCGGTCAGCCCGGTCGAAGAGGCGGGCCTCGACGGCGACATGCTCGAGGCGCAGGCCTTTGCCTTTCTGGCGGTGCGGGTGCTGAACGGCCTGCCGACCTCAGGCCCGACCACGACCGGGGTGCGGGCAGCCGTCGGCGGCGGACAGATCAGCTGGCCCGACCGACCCTGATCCGCCGCTCCGGTTCGCGCCAGCGCCAAGGCCGTTGCGCAAACATCGCGCCCGGCCTCAGCCGCCCGCGGTAGGGTGCGTGCTCGCACGCACCGCCCCCCGGGCGCCCAAGGCACCGGGCAGCGCCTGCCCGTCCGGGCGGCTGGCGCTCCGCGCCACCCGGGGCAGGCACTGCCCTCTGTTGGTGCGCGTTGAGGCGGTCACCGGGTGAAGTTTCCGCATGAGCGGGGCCGCTCAATCCGGCGGCCCCGGAAGCATGGCGCGGTCTCGGGCGGCGGTAGGGTGCGTGCTCGCACGCACCATCCCCTGGGCCCCAAGGCCCCGGGGCAGCGCCTGCCCCTCTCGGGGGCTGGCGCTTTGCGCCCGTCGCCTCAGGTGCCACCCTTTGTTGTGAGCGGCCGAGGCGGTCGCGGCGTCGGAGAGGAGACGCGGCGCCGCAGCCGGCGCTGTCAGGCCGCCGCCCGCGCCTGTCGTACCAGCGCGCCTGTATAGATCACCAGCGCCAGCCAGATCAGCGGAAAGGCGATCATCCGCGCCCCGCCGAACGGCTCGCCGAACAGGAACACCGCCGTCAGAAAGATCATCGTCGGCGCGATATATTGCAGGATGCCGATGGTCGACAGTCGCAGCAACTTCGCGCCATTGGCATAGATCATCAGCGGCACCGCCGTCACCAGCCCGCAGCCCAGCAACAGGCCCTGGTCCCGCACCGACCCGGCCAGAAACTGGCTTTGCCCATGCGCCACCTGCCAGCCCACATAGGCCAGAGCCAGCGGCAACAGCAGGATCACCTCAAGCGTGAAGCCCTGATTGGGCCCAAGCGGCAGCGACTTTTTCAGATAGGCGTAGATGCCCCAGGTCACCGTCAGGGTCAGCGCCACGAACGGTACCCGCCCGGCCTCGTAACTCAGCACCAGGACCGCCAGCGCCGCCAGCCCGACCGCGAACTTCTGCGCCGCCGTCAGCCGCTCGCCCAGCAGGACCGCGCCAAGAAACACGCTGAACAAAGGGTTGATGTAATAGCCAAGGGCGGCGTCCAGCGCATGGCCGGTCTGGATCGCCCAGACATAGGTGCCCCAGTTGACCGAGATCAGCCCCGCCGTCACCGCCGCCATCCCCAGCATCCTCGGGTTTCTCAGCGCCGCCTTCAGGTCGGCGGTCCGCCCCAGCCAGCCCAGGATCGCGACCGCCACCGGCACCGACCAGATCACCCGGTGGGCCAGCACCTCGACCGTCGGGATATGGGCCATCGCTTTCATGTAAAGCGGCAGAAAGCCCCAAAGGAAATAGGCCGTCAGCGCAAAGCCGAGGCCGCGCAGACTGTCTTCGTTCTTGGGTTCGCGGTTCTTGGGTGCGGCTGCGGGGTCAGGCATGGCCGTGCGTAACGCGGCGCTGCAACCGGCACCACCCCAAACTTGTGCCGGTTACATTCGCCCGCCAGCCCCGCCAGCCCCGCCGGCGTCTCAGCCGCGCCTGATCGCGATGATGGTCATGACCAGTCCCAGGCCGATCAGCCCGCCGCCGATCATCCCGGTGATCCGCGCGACTTCGGCCGCCCCGCCCGGAACCGTCGGTTCGGGCAGGACAGCCGGCAGCGCAAAGGCACCAAGGCCGAACAGGATCATCATCAGCCCGGCGAGCCCCGGACCGCGGCGGAGCAGCGGATGGCGCATGTCAGCCGCGCAGAATGCCGCGACCGGCGAACTCGGCCGTCTCGCCCAGCATTTCCTCGATCCGGATCAGCTGGTTGTATTTGGCCAGCCGGTCCGACCGCGCCAGCGAGCCGGTCTTGATCTGCCCGCAGTTGGTCGCCACCGCCAGATCGGCAATCGTCGCATCCTCGGTCTCGCCGGAACGGTGGCTCATCACCGATGTATAGCGCGCCCGGTCGGCCATGCGCACCGCGTCCAGCGTCTCGGTCAGGGTGCCGATCTGGTTGACCTTGACCAGAAGCGAGTTGGCGCAACCCTGCCTGATGCCCTCGGCCAGGCGCTTGGGGTTGGTCACGAAAAGATCGTCGCCGACCAGCTGGCATTTGCCGCCCAGAACGTCGGTCAGATGCTTCCAGCCCGCCCAGTCATCCTCGGCGCAGCCATCCTCGATCGAGATGATCGGATAGTCCTGCACCAAAGCCGCCAGATAGGCGACATTCTCTTCCGAGCTGAAGGTCTTGCCCTCGCCCGCCATCACATACTTTCCGCCCTTGTAATATTCGGTCGAGGCGCAATCCATCGCCAGATAGATATCCTCGCCCGGCCGGTAGCCGGCCTTTTCGACCGCCTTCAGAATGAAATCCAGCGCCGAGCGGGTCGACGACAGGTTCGGCGCAAAGCCGCCCTCGTCGCCGATCCCGGTGGCCAGACCGGCGGCCGACAGTTCCTTTTTCAGCGTGTGGAACACTTCCGACCCCATCCGCACCGCCTCGCGGATCGTCGGCGCCGACACCGGCATGATCATGAATTCCTGAATGTCGATCGGGTTGTCGGCATGTTCGCCGCCGTTGATGATGTTCATCATCGGCACCGGCAGGATGCGCGCCGAGGTGCCGCCGACATAGCGGTAAAGCGGTTGCGAGGTGAAGTCAGCCGCCGCCTTGGCCGCTGCCAGCGAGACGCCCAGAATGGCGTTGGCGCCAAGACGGCCCTTGTTCGGCGTGCCGTCAAGTTCGATCATCAGCCGGTCGATGGCCACCTGTTCGGTCGCATCTTCGCCCACCAGCGCCTCGGCAATCTCGCCGTTGACGGCCGCAACCGCCTCAAGCACGCCCTTGCCCATATAGCGCTTCTTGTCGCCGTCGCGCTTTTCAACCGCCTCATGCGCGCCGGTCGAGGCGCCCGAGGGCACCGCCGCGCGGCCCATCGTGCCGTCCTCAAGGATGACATCGACCTCGACGGTGGGATTGCCCCGGCTGTCAAGAATTTCGCGGGCGTGGATGTCGATGATCGTGCTCATGGCGCCTCCGGTGAATGAATTGTCGCTTCCCGAGCCTCTTAGCGCTAACGGCGCCCCAAGGAAAGTGAGGCATTGCGCCGCTTGGGCGCCTGCGGGCCTGTGGCCGCCCCCGCCGTCAGGCCTTTTTCACCGCCACGCCGAACAGTTCCAGCCGGTGCCCGGTCAGCCGGTAACCCAGCCGCGCGGCGATGCGGTCCTGCAGGGCCTCGATCTCGGGGTCGACGAATTCGATCACCTGGCCGGTCTCGACGTCGATCAGATGGTCATGGTGGGTCCGCTCGGCATCCTCATAGCGGGCGCGCCCGTCGCCGAACTCCAGCTTGTCGAGAATCCCCGCCTCGTCAAACAGCCGCACGGTGCGGTAGATCGTGGCCAGCGAGATTTTCGGGTCGATCAGGCCGGCGCGGGCATAAAGCACCTCGGCATCGGGATGATCGGGGCTTTCTTCCAGTACGCGCGCAATGACCCGGCGCTGGCCGGTCATCCGCAGGCCCTTCGCCTCGCACCGTTCGATGATCGTCTGAGCCATGACCGCCACCCTTCCCACGCCTTGTGCTTACGGGATTCGGCGGCACAGGAAAAGTCGCTTAGACGACAGGGGGCGCGGTGCCGTCGGTCGCAGGGGCCGCGCGCCGGGTCGGGAAGCGCGCCTTCAGCCGCAGGATCGGCGCCTCGACCAGATGCCAGGACAGGGTGGCTGCGGCAAGCGTCAGGGCGACAAGCGCCGCCTCGTCCCAGTAGCGCGCACCATCGCCCGACCCTTGGCCCGCCCAGGGAACGAACTGCCGGAACAGCCAGAAGACCGCCAGATGGTACATATAGACCCCGTAGCTGATCCGCGACAGAAAGGCCGCCGGGGCCGAGCCGAGCGCCCGGCCGGCCATGCCGCCATAGCCGAAGAAGGCATTGGCGACGATCACCGCCAGCGCCGGCTCGATCAGCAGGCGGTACGAGGTCGAGGCGCCGAATGTCGGCCCAAGGACGAAGGGCAGGCCGAGCGCCACGAGGCTGGCGACGCGGACAAGGCGGCGGCGGATCGCCTTCGCAAACCCCTCGGACAGGCACAGAAGATAGGCCAGCGCGCCGGTCAGAATCGGGTCCTGACAAAGCAGCGCCCAGGCATGCCAGGGCGGGATGCCGATGGCGGCGGCATTGACCCGGGCCATGACGACCAGAAGCCAAAGGCCGATGATCAGAAGATGGATGTCGGCAACGGGCAGCAGGAACATCACCAGCGGCCAGAGCAGATAGAATTGCTCCAGCGCATTCAGGCTCCAGAGATGTCCGACGACATAGGGTTTGACCTCCTGGTAATGGGCGAACGACAGGTTCGACAACTGGACAAGATGCCACCAGGCGCGGGCGCGAAATCCGTCCATGTCGAACACGGCGGCGACGGCGCAAAGAAGGAACAGCGGCGGCAACAGCCGCAGCGCCCGGCGGATGTAGAAGTTCCGGGGCACCAGATCGCCGCCGCGGGCGCGGGCGCCGTAGAGCTGATGGGTGATCAGAAAGCCCGAGATGGTGAAGAACAGCGAGACGCGGGCGAATTCGGTGACCGGGTTGTCATTGTGGAAATGCACGTAAAGGACGCCCGCCATTGCGATCGCGCGCAACCCGTCGATTTCGGGGCGCGTGGCGGGCAGGGCGGCGATGTGCGGCGGCAGGGGCCAGCGCGGGGCCTTCATCCCGATCCTCCGGTTTTCGTCCAGATGACCGGTCGCGGGGCCGGAAGGCAAGTTCATTCGGGGGGCGGGGGCCGTGGCCCCGGGGGGCGGCGGGCGAAAAGGTCGGGCCAGCCGCAGATTTCGCCGCCAGACCGCTTGACGCCGCCCGCCCGCCCTCATATGAGCGAGCCCACGCTCGGGCGGCGATCCCGGGCGGTGCATGAGCGGTTGTAGCTCAGTTGGTTAGAGTACCGGCCTGTCACGCCGGGGGTCGCGGGT
>CAZORV010000064.1:2066-15086 GCA_964582215.1 uncultured Frigidibacter sp. | reverse complement strand
GGGCGAACTGGTTCTCGGTCTGGATCTTCTTCGGCATCAGGTTCAGAAGCCCGATCCGCAAGGGCCGGATGTCCTGATGGCTGGCGCGGTCGGGCGAAATCACCATCACGCCCTCTTTGGTCAGGACGTCAAAGGCGGGCAGGTTTTCGGGCAGCGTGATCGGCATCAAAATCCCCTCATGCGCGATCTAGGCGGCGTTCGCGCGGCGTTCAAGCGCGCGGCCGACCAGCTGGATGAAATCCCCCGCGCTGCCCAGTTCGGCCACTTCCTCGGCCGTCACCGTCACGCCACGCTCGGCCATTGCCCGGTAAAGCGGCTGGCGGTGATCCAGAAGCCGCGCATAGCCGAACCGCAGGAAAGCGTCGGGGTCGACCTGATCGGCGGACTTGCCCTCTTGCGCCAGATAGTCCGCCCAGACCTGCTTCAGAAAGGCCGGCTGGTAATACATCGGCTTCGGCGCCTTGTCGAAGCGCCGGACCAGCGCGTCGCGATGCGCGTCCGAGCCGCGGATCCAGATCAGCAGAAGGTTGTCGGCCAGGACCTTCAGCACCGGATCGTCAGGGTCGGACGGATCGGCCACCTCGCAGATCGAGCCGCCGGAATCGCAGACGAAATTGGCATAGCCGTACAGCGAGGCCGCCCGTTCGATGAAGCGCGGCGTGTCCATCAGCGCGGCGATCTCGGCCTCGCGGTGCTGGTTCTGGCGGCGGCAATATTCGTCAAAGGCCACGCCGCCGCGCGCCGGATCGCCGGGCTTGCCAAGATAGGTCGACAGGGGCGCCAGATTGTTGAAGGTGATGTTCGAGGTGATATGGACCGAGTCCGTCATCAGAAGTTCGCGCAAAAGCGGGATCTTCATCGCCTCGCGCTTGAAGTTGTCGGCGATATGTTCGCCCATGTAGCGCGTGCCGATCCGGTAATCGACCGAATAGTGGAACCAGCTGCCCGCGCCACGCAAGAGGTTGGAAATATGGGTTTTCCCCAGCCCCGACATGCCGAACAACAGCACACGCTTGTCGGTTGCCGCCTGCCAGTCCGAGGCTGATTTGTAGATCATGTCCGCCTGCTTTTCCGCCGCCTGCCTTCACTTAGCGGCTAAGGCGGGGGATTTCACGCGGATTTTGTGATGCGCGCTGCGGGGTTCGCCAAGGAAAAGGGCCCCGCCATGGCGAGGCCCCTGTTCCGTCCGCGCGGAGGGCGCTCAGAAGGTAAAGCCGACGCGCACGCCGACCGCGACGGCGGTGTTCCCGGTCATGTTGGCGCGGGCGACGTCGGGGGTCCCGGTCTCGGGCTGGGCATCGCCGAGCTTGACGTAGTTGACGCCGGTCGTGACCTTGATGTTGTCGTGGTTGTAGATCGCCGCAAGACCGACGCCGAAGCGGCCGTTGGTCGGCGCCAGCGGCGAGACCAGCGGATCGCCCTTGTTCTCGTAGGAAAAGGACAGTGCCCCCGACCAGGTGTCGGTGAACTTGTGGCCGACGCCGATCGAATAGGTGATCGAATCGTCCAGATCGACCAGACCGCCGCCTTTGACGAAGACCCCGCCGTTGGTGGCCTTGGTCAGGGCGATCGGGTCGATGTCGAATTCGCTCCAGTCCGCCCAGCGGATCTGGCCGAAGACCAGCGTGTCCTTGGCGACACCCGACTGGAAGTCGAGGTTGACCGACTGCGGCGTCTCGACCGTGGTGACCGAGGCGCCGCTCAGGCCTGCGAGCACGCCCTGAAAGGTTTCGATCGTGTCAAGCTTGTGCTTGACCTTGGAATTGTAGGTCAGGGACACGCGCAGCGCGATGTCGGGAATTTCATAGGCGGCGCCAACCGTATAGCCGATGCCGATATCGTCATCGAGGGTGACGTTGTAGCCGCTCAGAATGCTATAGGCCGCGCCCGACAGGCGGACATGGCCCGAGGCATGCTGCCCGCGCAGGCCGCCGTAGACCGAGATGCGGTCGTCGAACTTGTAGCGCAGGATCGTCGTCAACGCCGTTTCGGTGGTCTTGGCGATCGTGCCGCCCAGCATGGCCGAGCCGCCCGCCGCAAGCGTCGGATAGCTGATGTCGGCACCGAAGGGCTGATCGAAGATGATCGCATAGGACAGCTGGTCATTGATGTCCTGCTTCACCGCAAAGCCGAACTGGTTGTAGTTCCCGGTCACGTTTTTCGTCGGAAAGCCGAGGACGTCTGTGCCCTCGACCGACGGGTTGATCGCGCCGAAGCTGAGTTCGGCATAATTGCCCTTTTCAAAAAGCGCGCCGATCCCCTGACCCGACCGGTCGATGCCCCCGGCATGGGCCGCGCCCGCACCGATTGCCAGAATGCTCGCAGAAATCAGAATCCGTCCCATATCACTCATCCCCATGAGCTGTCTCTTCTTGCAAGGCAGATTGGGCCTTGTGCGACAATCGGTCAACGAATGACGTCACGTCGCAAAATCGTTACCGGAAAAGTGCGTCTTTCACGCCATAGATTGGGGCTGCAGTCGCCCTGTGGCCCGGATGTGGGGCCGGTTTGCGGAAAAAACGGGCAGCTTTCGACGCTAGATCAGGCTGACCCAGGCCCGGGCGATGGCCAGTCCGGCGGCGTCGGCTTCGGGACCGTCGGCGCTGGCGCGGGCCGGGTAGGCGGCCAGCCAGCCCGGGCTGATCCGTTCGATCGTCCGGGGAAACTCGGCGTTCCAGGCGCTGACAACCTCGCGGTCGGCCTCGAAATGGAACTGCATGCCATAGCTGGCGCGGCCGACGCGGAAACATTGCTGCGCGGCGCCGGGGGCCGCGGCCAGATGCGTGGCGCCCTTGGGCAGGGTGAACGTGTCCTGATGCCACTGAAAGGTCAGAAACGGCCCGCCGATCACCGACAGGACCGGATCGGTCAGCCCGGCTTCGGTCGGCGTCACCCGGTGCCAGCCGAATTCGGGCGCGGTGCCCGGCAGGTTCTGCGCGCCCCAGGCCCGGGCAAGGATCTGGCTGCCAAGGGAGATGCCCAGAACCGCCTTGTCGGCCTGGCCCATGCGCCGCATCAGCCGCACAAGACCGGGCAGATAGGGGTGGCTTTCGTCGGCGCGGGCGTTCTGTTCGCCGCCCAGAACCACCAGCGCGTCGTGGTAGGACCCGTCTGGCAGCGCCTCGCCCGCCCAGGCGCGAAAGGTCTGGATTTCGGCATCCGCCTCGCGCAGTGCGACGCCCAGCTGTCCCAGCAGCGAAACTTCGGTATTCTCGACGACCGCGACCCGCATCAGCTTCTCCGTACCCTACTGCGCTGCAGGTTGACCATGTGGCCCGCGCCGGGGCAAGGGGCGGGGGCGCGGATTTGCCCTTGCCATCCCGCCCGCCCCGTGAAAGAGCGAAGCGCCAAACGAAATTGCCCCATGGAGAGTGCAATGCAGATTCGTGAGGCCCTCACATTCGACGACGTTCTTCTGGTTCCGGCCGCCTCCAGCGTGCTGCCGTCGGACGCCGACACCTCGACCTTCGTGACGCGGGCGATCCGGATGAACATCCCGCTGCTGTCCTCGGCGATGGACACGGTGACCGAGGCGCGGATGGCCATCGCCATGGCCCAGCAGGGCGGCATCGGCGTCATCCACCGCAACCTTGGCGTGGCCGAACAGGCGGCCGAGGTCGGCCGGGTCAAGCGCTTTGAAAGCGGCGTCGTCGATCACCCGATCACCCTGACGCCCGAACAGACCCTGGCCGACGCCAAGGCGCTGCAGGCCCGCTACAATGTCACCGGCTTTCCGGTGGTCGACGAGGCGGGCCGCGTCGTCGGCATCGTCACCAACCGCGACATGCGCTTCGCCTCGGACGACCGGACGCCGGTCCGGGTGATGATGACCTCGGAAAACCTGGCGCTGCTGCAGGAACCGGCCGACCTTGAGACGGCCAAGAACCTGATGAAGGCGCGGCGGATCGAAAAGCTGCTGGTGACCGATGGCAAGGGCAAGCTGACCGGCCTTCTGACGCTGAAGGACACAGAAAAGGCGGTGCTGAACCCCTTTGCCTGCAAGGATGATCAGGGGCGCCTTCGGGTGGCTGCCGCCTCGACCGTGGGGGATGCGGGGTTTGAACGCAGCCAGGCGCTGATCGAGGCGGGCGTCGATCTGGTGGTGATCGACACGGCGCATGGCCATTCCGAAGGTGTGGCCAGGGCGGTCGAGCGGATCAAGAAGCTGTCAAACCGGGTGCAGGTGGTGGCCGGCAATGTCGCCACGGCCGAGGCGACACGGGCGCTGATCGGCGCCGGCGCCGATGCGGTCAAGGTCGGGATCGGGCCGGGGTCGATCTGCACGACGCGGATCGTCGCCGGCGTGGGCGTGCCGCAGCTGACCGCCATTGTCGACGCGGCCTCGGCCGCGGGGGATGTGCCGGTGATCGCCGACGGCGGCATCAAATATTCCGGCGACTTTGCCAAGGCAATCGCGGCGGGCGCCTCCTGCGCGATGGTCGGATCGGCGATCGCAGGAACCGAGGAAAGCCCCGGCGAGGTGATCCTTTATCAGGGCCGCAGCTACAAATCCTATCGCGGCATGGGCTCGCTTGGCGCCATGGCGCGCGGCTCGGCCGACCGCTATTTCCAGAAGGATGCGGCATCCGACAAGCTAGTGCCCGAGGGGATCGAGGGGCAGGTGCCCTACAAGGGGCCGGCGTCGACCGTGGTCCATCAGCTGGTCGGCGGCCTTCGCGCCGCGATGGGCTATACCGGCAACCGCACCGTGGCCGAGATGCGCAAGAACTGCGAGTTCGTGCGGATCACCGGGGCGGGGTTGCAGGAAAGCCATGTCCATGACGTGCAGATGATCCGCGAGGCGCCGAACTACAGGTCGATGTAATGTTTGTGGATCAAACTGTTACACGATGATTCTAAGGTGATCCCATGACGCCTGCCGCCCGGGTCGGGGCCGCGATCGAGGTTCTGGACCGGGTGCTGGCCGGGCAGGCGGCCGAACAGGCGCTGACCCAATGGGCGCGGGGGGCGCGCTATGCCGGGTCGGGCGACCGGGCGGCGGTGCGCGACCATGTCTTTGATGCGCTGCGCTGCCGGCGAAGTTATGCCGCCCTGTCGGGGCAGGCCGGCGAGACGGGCCGCGCGCTGATGATCGGCGCCTTGCGGGGCGGCGATCTGGCGGCCTTTTCCGGCGCACCGCACGCGCCCGCCGCCTTGTCTGCGGCCGAACGGGCAGCCCTCGCCGCCGCGCCCGCCCCTGACGCCCTTCCCGAGGTCGTCCGGCTTGATTGTCCCGACTGGCTGACCGGCCCGCTTCGGGCGGCATTGGGCCCCGCCTATGCGCCGGTCATGGCCGCCGGTCAGACCCGCGCGCCGGTGTTTCTGCGGGCCCACCTTGGCCGCGCGACACGGGACGCCGTGATCGGCGCGCTGGCCGGTGAGGGGATCATCGCCGCGGCGCATCCGCTGGCGGAAACGGCGCTGGTCGTTCTTGAAAACCAGAATAAAATCAAACAGTCGCGCGCCTATCTTGATGGGATTGTCGAGTTGCAGGACGCGGCCTCTCAGGCGGCGGTCGCGGCGCTGCCGCTGCGGGACGGGCAGCGGATTCTCGACTATTGCGCCGGGGGGGGCGGCAAGGCGCTGGCGATGGCGGCGCGGGCGCGGGCGCGGATCACCGCCCATGACGCCCAGCCCGGGCGGATGGCCGACCTTGGCCCGAGGGCCGCGCGTGCCGGGGCGCGGATCGGCATGGCGACGGCCGGTCAGCTGACACCGGGCGGCTATGATCTGGTGCTGGTCGACGCGCCCTGCTCGGGGTCGGGCACCTGGCGCCGGACCCCCGACGCGAAATGGCGGCTGACGCCCGCGCGCCTGCAGGAACTGACCCGGCTGCAGGCCCTGATCCTGGATCAGGCGCCGCCGCTGCTGGCGCCGGGCGGCGCGCTGGCATTCATGACCTGTTCCTATCTTCGGGCCGAGAATGAGGATCAGGTTGCCGGCTTTCTCGGCCGCTCGCCTGGATTTGCTTTGACCTATGAGCGGCGGTTTTCGGCGCTCGACGGCGGTGACGGCTTTTACGTCGCGGTGATGTCGCACACTTGACCCGGTGCTGACGCGGAATATACACAATTTTAAGTTGTGATCGCGCGGCGGTTAATCGCCATTTAAAGATTTCCGTTCGGAATGCCGGGAAGCGAATCTGATCAACGGAGCCAACGTGTCCTATCCGGTCCTGTCACCGCAGCCGCTGGCCCGCACCGCCGAGGCTTTTGCGCCGAACGGGCTGTTCCTGGCCCTGTCGGCCCTTGTCGTCGCCGCCACCGGCTTTGTTCTGCCGGATGGTCTGGCGGGTCTTGCGGCCTTTGCGGCGGCGGGGGGGCTTGCGGCGTTGGCGGTGGTTCTGACCTGGCTTGCCCGGCCGCGCCGCAAGGGCGATGGCGGCATGTTCGATCAGCTGGCGGATTTCATCGCCCATGACGCCTCGCCAAGTTTTACGACGGACGTCGACGGCGAGGTGAAATATCAAAACCGCACCGCGGTCGAGCGGTTCGGCTCGCGCGGGGGGCAGACGCTGACCCGGGCTTTGTCGGAAATGTTCGCCAACCCCGCCGCCGTTCTGCACCGGCTGCAGAACCGGGCCGAGGCTTTGGGGGCGGCGCGTGAGGATATCGTCACGCGGCGGGGCCATGTGCGGCTGTCGGTTCACCGGATCGGCGCTGCGGCCTTTCTCTGGCGGCTTGAGGATATGGCCGAACGGGCCGTCGGCGGGCGCGGGGCCGAGACGATCAGCCTGCCGATGCTGACCGTGTCCAAGACCGGGACCATCCTGTTCATGAACGAGGCGCTGAGGCGGATCACCGGCGAACGGGTGAAGTCGCTTGACCGGATTTTCACCGATCTGCCGGTGCGGCCGGGCGAGGAACATGAGATCACCGGGGCAAACGGACTGGTCCGCGCCCTGGTGGCCGAGGTTGAAGGCCACGGCGGGCGGCGCGAGATCTATTTCCTGCCGACGCCCGCCCCCACCGCCGGGATGCGCGATCCGACGGCCTTTGACCGCCTGCCGGTGGCGCTGTTGCGGCTGAGTTCAAAGGGCGAGTTGCAAGAGGCCAACCGCGCCGCGCGCCAGTTGATCGGCGAGCGCACGCCCGGGACCGCGCTGGCCGATATTCTTGAGGGGCTGGGCCGTTCGGTCGCCGACTGGCTGCAGGACGCGATGGGGGGGCGTGCCGAAAACCGCCCCGAGGTCCTGCGCCTGCGCGGCGAGGCCGAGGACAGCTATCTGCAGGTGATGCTGTCGCGGGTGGTCGAGGATGGCCGCGCCGGGCTGATGGCGGTCCTGTCGGACGCGACGCAGCTGAAAACGCTTGAGGCGCAGTTCGTCCAAAGCCAGAAGATGCAGGCGATCGGCCAGCTGGCGGGGGGCGTCGCCCATGACTTCAACAATCTTCTGACAGCGATTTCAGGCCATTGCGACCTGTTGTTGCTGCGCCATGACCGGTCCGACCCCGATTTCGCCGACCTGACGCAGATTGCCCAGAACTCGAACCGCGCGGCGGCGCTGGTCGGGCAGCTTCTGGCCTTTTCGCGCAAGCAGACGCTGAAGCCAGCGGTCATTGACCTTCGCGACGCCCTGGCCGACCTCACGCATCTTCTGAACCGGCTGGTCGGCGAAAAGATCGACCTGACGCTGGTTCACGATCCCGACCTCAGCCTGATCCGCGCTGACAAGCGGCAGCTGGAACAGGTGCTGATGAACCTGGTCGTCAATGCCCGCGACGCCATGCCCGAGGGCGGACGGATCGAGATTTCGACGGAAAACCTGCGGCTGGCCGATGATCTGAAGCGCGACCGCGCGACGGTGCCCGCCGGGGAATATGTCGTCGTCCGGGTTGCCGATCAGGGCACCGGCATCGCGCCGGAAAAGCTGCAGAAGATTTTCGAGCCCTTCTTCACCACCAAACGCCCCGGCGAGGGGACCGGGCTGGGACTGTCGACGGCTTACGGGATCGTCAAGCAGACCGGCGGCTATATCTTCTGCGATTCCGAACCCGGGCGCGGCACGACCTTCGCGCTGTTTTTCCCCGCCCATGCGCGCGGCTCCGAACCGGCCGACGAGACCCCCGCACCGCCGCCGCGCAAAGCCGCGCGGATCGGGCAGGGCGTGGTGCTGCTGGTCGAGGACGAGGCACCGGTGCGGGCCTTTGCCAGCCGGGCGTTGAAGCTGCGCGGCCATACGGTGATCGAGGCCGAGAATGCCGAAGAGGCGCTGAAGCTGCTTGAGGATCCGGCGCTGTCGGTCGATGTCTTTGTGACCGATGTGATCATGCCGGGGATGGACGGGCCAAGCTGGGTGCGCGAGGCGCTGAAGGCACGGCCCAGCACCCGGGTCGTCTTTGTCTCGGGCTATTCCGAAGAGGCGCTGACCGAGGAGCGCGACCGTATTCCGAATTCGGTCTTCCTGCCCAAACCCTTCTCGCTGTCGGAACTGACCGCGACGGTGCAGGGACAGCTGGCCTGAGGGTCGGGGCGAGCCGTCGGCCGCCGGGAAGGTCGAAAGATGCCGGACAGGTCGGCGATTTTGCGCGACGTTTAGAGGGACGTCCGGTGGCGCTACCCGCGGGCGGGGGATTGGGCGGCCGGTCGCCGAAGCCGGGCGGAACCGCCGCGGTGTCGGTCGGGCCCCTTCGGGCCGGACCGGATATCCCGGCAGGGTGTGCCGCGTCCGGCGCGGGACGGCGTTTCAGGGAAGTCCCATCCCGTTCCGGTCTTTATTGGTCGTCTGGTCGGTCGTGTGGCGGGTCGGCAAATCCCGCTGCAACGCCCCTGGTGCATTGACCGGGGCGCGCGTCAGCCGAGCTGTCGGTAATAGTCGTATTCCGCAGCGAAGCGGGCGCGCAGGCGCGCATCCGTTCCGGCGCTCAGCGTCATGTCACCCTTGGGTGAGACGTTGAGGCGCGGCAGGATGATCTCGCCGCCAAGCCGGTCTTCGAGAAACTGCACGAAGGCGCCGATATTCTCGTACCGGAACACCCGGTCGACGGCCGCGACCCCGGCCTTCAGCCCCAGAAACCGCGCCTGCGAACCGACATCCATGCTGGCCCCCGGCTGGTCGGACAGGTAGGCGCGCGCCGCCGCCTCGAACGTCAGGCCGGCGGTTGACTTCGGCATGTCCTGAATGTCGTCGCGCGACCGGTAACGCCACCAGCTGCCCAGCCAGTCGACCGGGTCGCGCATCAGCGCAACGGTGGTGAAGGGCGCGCCGGCGGCCTTTTCGAGCCAGGGCCGCAGATGCCGGTCAAAGCGGTTGGCCGAGACATGTTTCAGCGCGGGCGGCCGGCGGACCGCCACATGGGCCAGCGATTCCAGTGCCGTCTCGATCGAGGTCGAGCCGGTCTTCGGCGTCGCCAGAAGAACCAGACGCTCTTTCCAGAAAACCAGCATTCCGCCCCCTTGCCGCTCCGGGCGCTGGCTTAGCCGCGCCGCTGCCCGGATGGCAAGCCTGTAAACCAGTTCTTAACCAGTCGTGCGCAGACTGCCCCAGGAGCGATCCGAAGAATTTGATTGAAATGTTCTCTTTTTGATCTCATAAGCGTGAGAACAAGAACAGAACACAGGCAACATTGCCGCCAGCAGCGGCGTGTGGAATAAGGAGCGGGACCAATGGCAGCAGCGAACCTTTTTGACATGAACGACAAGCGCAGCGGTGACAAACAAAAGGCGCTGGAAAGTGCGCTGGCCCAGATCGAACGGCAGTTCGGCAAGGGGTCGATCATGAAGCTTGGCGCCAACAATCCGGTGATGGAGATCGAGGCGACCTCGACCGGATCGCTTGGTCTTGACATCGCGCTTGGGATCGGCGGCCTGCCCAAGGGCCGGGTGGTCGAGATTTACGGGCCGGAATCGTCGGGCAAGACGACGCTGACCCTGCATGTGGTGGCCGAAGAGCAGAAAAAGGGCGGGGTCTGCGCCTTTGTCGATGCCGAACATGCGCTGGACCCGCAATATGCCAAGAAGCTGGGCGTCAATCTGGACGAACTTTTGATCTCGCAGCCCGACACCGGTGAACAGGCGCTGGAGATTGTCGATACTCTGGTCCGCTCGGGCGCGGTGTCGCTGGTCGTTGTCGACTCGGTTGCGGCCCTGACGCCCAAGGCCGAGCTGGAAGGCGACATGGGCGATGCCACGGTCGGCGCCCAGGCCCGGCTGATGAGCCAGGCGATGCGCAAGCTGACGGCGTCGATCAGCCGGTCGAACTGCATGGTGATCTTCATCAACCAGATCCGCATGAAGATCGGCGTGATGTTCGGCAACCCCGAGACGACGACGGGCGGCAATGCGCTGAAGTTCTACGCCAGCGTCCGGCTGGACATCCGCCGCACCGGCGCGATCAAGGACCGCGAAGAGATTGTCGGCAACACGACCCGCGTCAAGGTGGTGAAGAACAAGGTGGCGCCGCCCTTCAAGCAGGTCGAGTTCGACATCATGTATGGCGAGGGGATTTCCAAGACCGGCGAGCTGATCGACCTTGGCGTCAAGGCCGGCGTGGTCGAGAAGTCGGGCGCCTGGTATTCCTACGGCGACGAGCGGATCGGTCAGGGGCGCGAGAATGCCAAGCAGTTCCTGAAGGACCATCCTGACGTGGCCTTCTCGATCGAAGACAAGATCAGGGCGGGCCACGGGCTTGATTTCGGCGTGGCGCCGGATGAGCCCGACGAGGTGATGGAGGCCTGAGGCCACCCCCCGCCGCACGGTTTCAGGGGTCAAAGCCGGGCGATGCCCGGCTTTTTCATGCCACCCCCGGTCAGATGCGCGGGCTGGTCAGATGCGCGGGCCGGTCAGCTGCGTGCCTCGGTCACGAACTGGCGCATCGCGTCCAGCGGCGCATAGCCGCGCAGCATCTGATCGCCGATGATAAAGGTCGGCGTGCCCGAGATTTGCAGCGTCTGGCCAAGCGCGTGGTTGGCCTCGATCACGCTGGTCACCTCGGGCGCGTCCATCCTGGCGAAGATCGGCGCGGGGTCGATGCCCAGCCCTTCGGCAAAGCTTTTCAGCGTGTCGGGCGTGATGTCGCCCCGGAAGGTTTCGTAAAAGCCGGCGTTGATTTTTGCGTAAGCCTCGGGCCCGGCGACCATCAGTGCCGCGATGGCAAAGCGCGAGGCGATGACCGACTGGTCGCCGAGAATCGGAAACTCCTTGACGACATAGCGGATATTGCCGTCCGAGCGGACCAGTTCGGCGACCTCGGCATGGGCCTTGCGGCAATAGCCGCAATGGTAGTCGATGAATTCGACCACGGTCAGGTCGCCCTCGGGGTTGCCGCCGACAAAGCTCGCGGCGTCGGTGAACAGCTGGCTGGCGTTGGCGGCGACCAGTGCCTTGTCGGCGGCCACCTGCTCGGTCGCTTCCTTGGTCTTCAGCGCGTCGATCACCTCGGCCAGAACCTCGGGATGTTCCAGAAGATAGGCCCGGACCTCGGTGCCGAAGGCGGCGCGTTCAGCGTCGGTCATCTGGGCGGGGTCAAAGGCCCCGGCGGGCGTGACCGCGGTGGCGGCGATCAGGGCAAGGGGGGCAAGAAGACGCATCGGGGGCCTCGGATGTTCTGGGGGCGCTTTGGCGCGGCGGTTGGGCGACTGATGGCGGCTTGCGGTCGGTCTGGCAAGCCTTTTGCGCCGGAATTGACGCCGGACTGCCCATTGACCTTGCGCGCCGCCCTTGGGAAGAGGGGCAATTGGCCGTGTCAGGATAGGAAGACCGCTGTGGCAAGAACAGGGGCGGCGTTCGGACTTCCCGCGATTGTGATGGGGCTTTTGCGGGCCTTCGCGCTGGCGCTGGCGGGGCCGGCGCTGGCCGACCAGCTGACGGCACTGGCGCAGCTGGACGCGGCGCGTTCGACGCTGGCCGACAAGGGGCAGGGGCTGGCGATCGATCTGACGCTCAGCCAGCCGGTGCCCTACCGGGTCAGTTTTCTGGCCGATCCGCCGCGTCTGGTCGTCGATTTCCGTCAGGTCGACTTCGGCGTTGCTGCGCCCGGCAGCATCGGCCGGTCGGACCGCGTGCAGCATCTGGAATGGGGGCCGTTCCGGGCCGGATGGTCGCGGATGGTCGCGGTTCTGGACATTCCGATGGCGCTGCAAAGTGCCACCGAAACCCGTGGCCCGGGGGGCGCTGCCCATCTGTCGTTGCGGCTGGTGCCGACCACACCGGCGGCGTTTGAAACGACGGTCGGGGCGGGTGGGGGCGCCGGCTGGGCGTTGCCGCCGGTGGCGCAGGTCGACAAGCCGCTTGGCCGCCAGACCGGCGACCGGCCGCTGAGGGTGGTCATCGACCCCGGCCATGGCGGCATCGACCCGGGCGCCGAGGCGGGCGGCAAGACCGAGGCGGCCGAGGTTCTGGCCTTTGCGCGCGAACTGGCCGAAGGTCTGCGCCGGGCCGGGATGGAGGTGACGCTGACGCGCGAGACCGATCTGTTCGTGCCGCTGGAAACCCGCGTCTCGATCGCGCGGGCGGCCGGGGCGGATGTGCTGTTGTCGATCCATGCCGACGCGCTGGCCGAGGGCGAGGCGACCGGCGCCACCATCTACCGGATGGACGACAAGGCGTCCGACGCCGCGTCCGAACAGCTGGCCGAACGTCACGATCGCGCCGATCTTCTGGCCGGGGTCGATCTGTCGGGCAGCGATGACGAGGTGGCCGGGGTGCTGATGGACCTGGCACGGACCGAGACGAGGCCGCGTGCCGAACGTCTGGCCACCATCCTTGCCGACACGATCAAGGCGGCCGGGATCAGGATGCACCGCCATCCGATCCAGAAGGCGGCCTTTTCGGTGCTGAAGTCGGCCGACATCCCGTCACTTCTGCTTGAGATCGGGTTTTTGTCGTCACCAAAGGACCGCGAACGGCTGGACGATCCGGTCTGGCGGGCGGGGCTTGAACAGGCGATTCTGACGGCCCTGTCGGCCTGGGCCATCGCCGACGCCGCCGAGGCCCAGCTGATCCGCCAGTAGACGGCCCTTACACCAGCCCCTACACCGGCCCTTACACCGGCCCGAAACCCCGCCAGCGCCAAGTTTCTTT
>CAZORV010000064.1:0-1966 GCA_964582215.1 uncultured Frigidibacter sp. | reverse complement strand
GCCCCTACACCGGCCCTTACACCGGCCCGAAACCCCGCCAGCGCCAAGTTTCTTTGACCGCCGCCCGCGCCCGGTCTATAGAGGCGCGCGACAAGGAGTGTGGCTTTGGTCCGGTTTGTTCTGAGAATTCTCGGTGCGTTGTTCAGCTGGGCCGTGACGGCGCTGGCCTTTGCCGCCGTGATCGTGGCGGGCGTCTTCTGGGTCTACAGCCGCGATCTGCCGGACTACGAATCACTCGCCAACTACACGCCGAAGACCATCAGCCGGATCTATTCCGGCGAAGGTCAGCTGATGGACGAATTTGCCACCGAACGGCGGATTTTCGCGCCCATCGAAGAGATCCCCGATCTGGTGAAACATGCCTTCATCTCGGCCGAGGACAAGAATTTCTACACCCACGCCGGGTTCGATGCGCGCGGCATGGCGGGCGCGCTGTTCGAGGCTGTCCGGTCGCGCGGCAAGAACCTGCGCGGCGCCTCGACCATCCCCCAGCAGGTCGCCAAGAACTTTCTTCTGTCCGGCGACCGCACGGTCGAGCGCAAGATCAAGGAGCTGATCCTGTCGACCCGGCTGGTGCAGGCCCTGCCCAAGGACAAGATCCTTGAACTTTATCTGAACGAGATCGACCTCGGGTTTCAGTCCTTTGGCGTGGCCTCGGCGGCGCAGACCTATTTCAACAAGACCCTGTCCGACCTGACCCCGGAAGAGGCGGCCTATCTGGCCGCCCTGCCCAAGGCGCCCTATTCCTATCATCCGGTCAAGAACCATGACAAAGCGGTCGAGCGGCGGAACTTCGTGCTGCGCGAGATGTTCCAGAACGGCTATCTGGATCAGGCGGCCTATGACGCGGCAGTGGCGACGCCGCTGAAGACGGTGCAGGGCGGCGACTATCCGTCCTTCAAGGGCACATTGCCGCCGCGTGACTATTTCAGCGACGAGATTCGCCGCCAGCTGTCGAAAAGCTTTGGCGAGGACGAGTTCTTCGGGGGTGGTCTGGCCATCCGCGCGACCAAAGAGCCGGCGATGCAGGCCGCCGCCGCCGGCGCGCTGCAGGAGGCGCTGGAAAAATTCGACCGCTCGCAAGGCGTCTGGCGCGGGACGAAATTCACGTTGCCGGCCGAGGTTCTGGGCGACGAGGCCGCCTGGCGCAAGGCGCTGGCCGGGGTGACGGATGTGCCGCGCGACGTGCCCGGCTGGTATCCGGCGGTGGTGCTGGAGGTTGGTGACAAGGACGCGCGGATCGGGATCGAAGGGGTCGAGGATGACGCCGACGGCCACTGGATTCCGGCCGAGGATGTGACCTGGGCGCGCAAGCGTCTGGCCGATGGCAAGCTGGGCAGCAAGGGCAAGGTCGCGGGCGATCTGGTCAGTGTGGGCGACGTGGTTCTGGTAACGCAGCTGGCCAACAAGGACGGCACGCCAAAGCGCTGGTCGCTGCGGCAGGTGCCCGAGGTGCAGGGCGGCTTCATGGCGATGGACGTCAACACCGGCCGGGTCATCGCGATGCAGGGCGGCTTTTCCTATCAGTCCTCGGTCTTCAACCGCGCGACGCAGGCGCAGCGCCAGCCGGGTTCGTCGTTCAAGCCGTTCGTCTATGCGGCCGCGCTCGACAGCGGCTTTTCCCCCGCCACCATCGTCGTCGATGCCCCGATCGAGCTGGACACGCCGCAGGGGCTCTGGCGGCCGAAGAATGCTTCGAACAAGTTCTACGGACCGACGCCGATGCGGACCGGCATCGAACAGTCGCGCAACCTGATGACGGTGCGGATCGCGCAGGAGATCGGCATGGAACTGGTTGCCTCATACGCCGAAAAGTTCGGGGTCTATGACCGGCTGGAACCGTTCCTGGCCAATGCGCTTGGCGCGCAGGAGACGACCCTGTTCAAGATGGTCGCCGCCTATGCGATGTTTGCCAATGGCGGCGAGCGGGTGGAGCCGACGTTGGTCGACCGGGTGCAGGACCGCT
>CAZORV010000063.1:0-15227 GCA_964582215.1 uncultured Frigidibacter sp. | reverse complement strand
ACCTGCCCCGGGCGGCGCGAAGCGCCAGCCCCCCGGAGGGGCAGGCGCTGCCCGGCCGCTTTGGGCGACCGGGCGATGTGGGCGGGAATGGCGCGCAGCGGCAGGGTCACGGGCCCCTGCCGACCGAGCCCGCGCGGTCCCTTGCACCAACGCCGGGCTGGGCGGGGCCGGACTTCCGATGGAGAAGCCCCGCTCGTCCGGGAACGTCCCCCGGTGATCACCTTGGCCCGCACGAACAGATGGCAGCGCGAGCCCGGGGCAGGCGCTGCCCGATGGTTTTGGGCCCCGGGGGCGGTGCGTGCGAGCACGCACCCTACCGCTGCCGACCGGGGGTGCGCCATGCGTCCGGGGGCGTCGGGTTGGGTGGAAAAGGCCGATCTTCCGGGCGGGGAGCCGCTCCGCTCAGGCGGGAAGGTTGCCGGGTGACGGTCTCTGCCGCTCTGGGCAAAGGGCGGCGGCTTTGGGTCACCGGGAAGTCAGGGCGGGAGCGGTTCGCTGCCGCGGGGTCGCCGGCCGCTGGCCGCTGAGGCCGGTCGCGCAGCAAGTCCGGCTGCCCCCCTTGCCGCCGCCTCAGTTCCCGCCCAACAGGTCGATCAGCGCGCCGCCCAGTGCCTCTTCGGCCTTGCGTCTTGCGGCATCCTCAAGGCTTTCGCCCGGGTTCGGTGTGATGCCGAGTTCGTCCTGCAACGCTGCCTTGGCCTGATCCTCGACCTTGCCGAGGTCGCCCTTCAGATCCTCTTTCGCCAGCGCCTCAAGGTCGATGGAAAACCGCGGCTTGTCCCAGCTGCCGAAGATCACCAGCGGTGCCGACACCCCGCCATCGCCCGCCTCGCCCGCCAGCGCCGTCGCCCGAAGGCGGTAGTCCAGCGTCCGCTCGCCAAGGCCGACGCGACCCTGCCCTGCGGCCGTCACCCGGGGCGAGGCCAGACGCAGGTCGTCGTTCGACAGAACCCCGCCCGCGATGGCGAAACTGGCGGTCAGCCCGTCGAAAATCGTCTTGCGGCCCTGGCCGAACTGGCTGGCGTCCAGCGTCAGAAGCATCGCTGTCAGATCGGCGCCGCTCAGCTCGCCCGGCCCGATCGACAGCGAGCCCGCGCCCTCGACCGAATGCATCAGCGCACCGACCGACCGGCCCGTCGCCAGAACCTTCAGCCGCACATCGCCCGAACCGCTCAGCCGGTCATACCCCGCAACGTCGTGCAACAGCGGCTGCAGCGCGATGCCGGTCAGCGCCAGATTGCCGCTGGCCGACAGGCCCTTGCGCGCATTCACCACGACCTGCCCGCTGGCCGTCCCGCCATAGGCCGCGACCCGCGCCAGATCGGCCACCAGCCGCCCGCGATCGCTGGTCACATGGGCGGTCAGCCCGTCCAGCCTAAGCCCGCCCACACGGACCGCCCCGGTCTCGACCGAAACATCCGTGTCGACCAGGCCCAGCGCCGAGGCGTCGATGGGCGCCGTCGACCAGCCCGCGCCGCCAGCCGCCGGACCGGCCTTCCCCTGCCCCCCGGAGGTGCCGCCAAGATCGAACGCCCCGGCAACGATGTCGGCCGCCAGAAACGGACGGGCATCGCCCGGCGCCAGATGCGCCGACACCGCCATGGCGGTGCCGTCAAGCGTGACCGTCGCATCCGCCAGCCTGATGTCCGGGCCGCCGGCATAATTGACCGTACCGTCGATCACCACCTGCCGCTGGCCAAACCCCGGCGGCAGCGACGGCGCCGAAAGGCCCGCCAGCGCGGTGATCGCCTTCAGATCCGCCAGATCGGCCTTCAGCCGACCGCTGGCCCGCAGCGGCCCCTGCCCCGCCTTGCCGCTGAAGGCAAGATCGGCCGCCCCGCTGCCCAGCGTCAGCTCGGTCGCCACATCCTGCCCGTCGAGAAAGCCCTGAAAGGCACCCAGCGTCAGGTCCAGCGCAAAGGCCTGCCCGCCCCGCCGCCCGGTCAGGTTGACCTTGGCCTCGCCCTGATAATCGGGAATGGCGATGGTGCCGGTCAGGGCCGCCAGTTCCAGCCTTGTGGCGCTGGTGGCGTCGGCAAAGATCAGCGTCCCGTCCGTCACCGTCGCCTTGTCGAGCGCAAAGCCCTTGCCGACGCCCGGCGTGGCACTGCTGACCGTGCCGCCGTTGGTGCCGCCGAACTCCCAGTTCGCCTGACCTTTCGCGTTGCGCTCCAGCCGGATCACCGGTCGCACCGCCTCGATCCCCCGGATCCGGACGGTGCCCGACAGAAGGGCGGCCATGTCGACCGATATGTCCAGCCCCTCGGCCGCCAGCATCGGGCCGCTGTCCGACCAACCGGCGTTCGACAGGGTGACAGGGCCGGTTCTGACGCCGAAGGTCGGCCAGAACGACGGCGCCGAAGTGCCGGTGACGACCAGCTGGCGGCCGGTCAGGCGGTTGAACTCGGCCACCGCCATTGCGGCGATCCGGTCGGACGGCATCATCACGAAGATGCCCGCCGCCAGCAGCCCGAGCAAAACCAATGAAACCAGACCACGTATCAACCAGCGCACAGCCGCATCCCCCGACCGCATCCACCGACGCTTTGGGGGACTATGCCGCGCCCCCGGGCAGGGCTCAAGCGCTGCCCGGGCAGGACGGCGGAAAGACGCCTCCCCTTTCGTCCGGCGGGCCGGTCGGATAGGGTCGGCCGAACAAAAGGCGCCGACAAAAGGCCCCGACAAAAGGCTTCGGAGAATCTGATGGCAGCGATCATCTCGATCAGCGACCTGTCAAAGCGTTACGCCAGCGGCACGGCCGCATTGGCCGAGGTCTCGCTTGACATCGAGGCGGGCGAGATTCTGGCGCTGCTCGGCCCGAACGGCGCGGGCAAGACGACGCTGATCTCGATCGTCTGCGGTCTGGTGAAACCCTCGTCCGGTCGGGTCAGCGTCGGCGGCCATGACATCGTGCGCGACTATCGCGCGGCGCGGGCGCTGATCGGGCTGGTGCCGCAGGAAATCGCGCTCGAAATGTTCGAGACGGTCATGAACACCGTCCGCTTTACCCGCGGCCTTTATGGCAGGCGACCGGATGACGCGCATCTGGAACAGGTGCTGAAGTCGCTGGCGCTTTGGGACAAGCGCGATGCCAGGCTGATGGAACTGTCGGGCGGGATGAAGCGGCGGGTGATGATCGCCAAGGCCCTGTCGCACGAGCCGAAGATCCTGTTTCTGGACGAGCCGACGGCCGGGGTCGATGTGAACCTGCGGCGCGAGATGTGGCAGGTGGTGCGGACCTTGCGCGATGCGGGGGTGACGATCATCCTGACCACCCATTACATCGCCGAGGCCGAAGAGATGGCCGACCGGATCGGCGTCATCGACAAGGGCCGGCTGATGCTGGTCCGCGACAAGGCCGCCCTGATGCACGAGTTCGGGCGAAAGCGCCTGACGGTGGAACTGGCCGCGCCGCTGACGGCGCTGCCCGCGGCCCTGTCGGCCCATGCGCTGACGCTGGCGGCCGACGGGCAGCATGTCAGCTATGATTATGACACCCGCGCCGACCGGACCGGAATTGCCCGGCTTCTGGCCGATTTCGCCGCGGCGGGCCTGTCGGTCCGCGATCTGTCGACCGAACAAAGCTCGCTCGAAGAGGTGTTCCTGCGGCTGGTGGAGGAAAACGCATGAACGGCCAGGCGGTCCGCACGATCTTCGACCATGAGATGGCGCGCTTCTGGCGCACCTTGTGGGAATCGCTCGCCTCGCCGGTCCTGTCGACGGTGCTTTACTTCGTCGTTTTCGGATCGGCGATCGGCGGGCGCATCCAGGCGGTCGAGGGGGTCAGCTACGGTGCCTTCATCGTGCCGGGGCTGATCATGCTGTCGGTGCTGCAACAGTCGATCTCGAACGCCTCGTTCGGGATCTTCTTTCCGAAGTTCATCGGCACGATGTACGAACTTCTGTCCGCGCCCGTGTCCTTCATCGAGGTGGTGGCGGGCTATGTGGGGGCGGCGGCGCTGAAGTCGGTGATCATCGCAGCGGTGATCCTGCTGACCTCGCTGATCTTCGTCGATATCCGCATTGCGCATCCGCTCTGGATGGTGGCGTTTCTGATCCTGACCTCGGTCAGCTTTTCGCTTCTGGGGTTCTTGCTGGGCATCTGGGCCAAGGACTGGCAGCAATTGCAGATCGTGCCGCTGATGGTGATCACGCCTTTGGTGTTTCTTGGCGGCGCATTCTATTCGGCCGACATGCTGCCACCCTTCTGGCAGGCAGTTGCGCGACTGAACCCGGTCCTCTACCTCGTCTCGGGTTTTCGCTGGTCATTCTTCGGGCTGGCGGACGTGCCGGTCGCGGCCTCGCTCGCCGCCGTGATGCTGTTTCTGGGTGCGGGGCTCGGCATGGTCTGGTTCATCTTCCGCACCGGCTGGCGCATCCGCCCCTGACGGGCGCGGCCCCGGCGGAGGCCGGGGCCTCCTGGTTCCCCCTCCTGGCGGGCGCGAAGCGCCTGCCGATCGCGGCAACGCCGCCCTGGCCTTTGAAAAAGCCAACCGCCGCCCTTCGATCGCGCCTCACCCCAGCCAGCGGTCGTAATCGCTGACCAGCAGATGCGTCGGCGCCACATCCTCCTCGATCTCGGCAAAGCGACCGATGCGCGCCACGAAGATATTGTCGGTCACATCGTCGTTCACGGTCGAGACTTCCCCGATCAGCACATCACCGCCCTCACCCCAAAAGGCATGCCAGTCGCCGGGCATCAGCGTCACACTCTCGCCCGGCTGCAACCGCAGCACCTCGCCCCCGGCAAAGGCACGGGCGATCCCGTCGCAGCGGACCATGCCGCCGGCCGTTTCGCTGAAGCTGCCGTCCGGGTTCGACCCGTTCAGCCGCACCGCCAGCGTCGCCCCGCCGCGGTTGATGATATCCTCGGCCTTGATCACATGGGTGTGGCAGGGCGACAGCTGATCCTGCCGCGAAATCAGCAGCTTTTCGGCATAGCACATGCCGCCGCCGCGCTGCAGGTCCGCCAGATCGCCATTGCGCAGGGTGAACAGAAACAGCCCCAGCCGGTCGAAATCGCCCTGGCCATAGTCGGTGATATCCCAGCCCATCCGCCCCGAGATGATGCGGGCCGCGCTGTCTTGCCGCGCGCGGAACTCGTCCGGCGTCCAGTGGGCGAAGGGTGGCAGGACAAAGCCGAAAGACCGGATGAACTCATCCGCCGCTGCCATGATGTCATTGACACGAGACCGTTTCACACGCGCCCTCCCCCTGCGTTACCGGCGCCACTATCCCGGGCCGCCGCGCGGGTTACAAGCCCCCCCCCCGCCCCTCAGTCCGCCCTTGCCGCCGCCCAGGCCGCCGCCGCCTGCCCGAACGCCCGGAACAGCGGCCGCGAGACGGGGTCGTCCGCCGCGTTCCATTCGGGATGCCATTGCACCGACAGGGTAAAGCCCGGCGCATCGCGCACGAACAGCGCCTCGGGCGTGCCGTCCGGGGCCCAGCCGTCAATCTCGATCCGGCAGCCGGCGCATTTGACCCCCTGCCCGTGCAGGGTGTTGGTCATCACCTCGGTCGCGCCGAACAGCTGGCGAAACGGCCCCCCGTCCGAAAACCGCACCCGGTGGCGCAGCGCGAACTTCTCGGCCAGCGTGCCCTCGGGCGGCATGCGGTGGTTCATCCGCCCCGGCAGGTCGCGGATCTCGGGGTAAAGCGTGCCGCCCATCGCCACGTTCACCTCCTGAAAGCCGCGGCAGATGCCCAGAAACGGCTGACCGCGCGCGACACAGGCCCGCACCAGCGGCAGGGTGATCGCATCGCGCGCCCGGTCAAAGGCGCCATGGGCATCGGTCGGCTCTTCGCCATATTCGGCCGGATGGATGTTCGGCCGCCCGCCGGTCAGCAGAAACCCGTCACAGACCGCCAGCAATTCCTCGACCGAGACAAAGCGCGGGTCGGTCGGAATGACCAGCGGCAGACAACCCGCCACCTCGGCCACCGCCGCCGAATTGGACAGGCCACCGGCGTGAACCGGATATTCGTCATTCAGCAGGCTGATATTGCCGATAATGCCGACAACGGGCCGTGTTCTGCGCATTTGCACCCTTCCCTGACGGCGATGATACCAGAAGACCGGCGCGGCGAAAGGCCCCGGGGGCGCACAGGCAGGGCCGGCTTCGCGCACAGGCCGGACTAGTCACGCGGTAGGGTGCGTGCTCGCACGCACCGGCCCGGGCCAATGGTGCGTGCAAGCACGCACCCTACCGGCTGAAACTTCAGATGCTCTTCATTTTAAATGTTTCGGCAAGCGCAGAACGCGCCTGGCGATCTCGGCCTGCAGGGCGTCTGAGAGATACGGTTCCGGCGTTTCCGGATGCCCGTCGACCGGGTCGCCCCCGCATCCGCGGCCCGTGCTCGGTGACCGCCCAAGCCATGCGCAGAAGCCGCTGAACCGAAGGTCCGCGAAGCGAAATGGACCCCCAGCACCCTGCACATGGCCCGGACGCCGCACTCGGCCCGATGCGCCCGGATCAAGACGTACTTCGCCGGGACGCGCGCGCGGAGCAGGCCGTTGCTTTTTTCAGTATATCGCGCTCCTCGGCCGCGCGCGCCAGCCCGCGCTTCAGCTGTCGGTTCCCGGCCTCATGGTCGACGCCGACCGACTTGGTCACCGGCTCTCTGAACGGCTTCAGCCACTTGTACAATGAATACGAACCCACCCCCAACGTCGGGCAACCTCGCGAACCGTGATCTGCTGCACCGCATCCCGCTTGAACTCGTCGCTGTGGTTGCTCGTCCCCATGTCGGCCTCCTGGCCTCAAAGTTACGGGGCAATGCGTCTGCAAATCCAGGGGCACCCCAGTTCGTTCATCAGGCAGCCACCAGCGCGCGTTGCAGCGCCGCCACCAGCCGCGCGCTGTCCTCGGATGATCCGATGGTGATGCGGATCGCACCATGGGCGTCCGGCCATTTCAGGAACTGCACCTCGATCCCTTCCGCCGCCAGCGCCTCGACCAGCGGTGCGGCGGGGGCGGGCGGGCGCACCGTCAGGAAATTGGCCTGGCTTGGATAGGCCGTCACGTTCAGCCGGGCCAGTGCCTCGGCCAGACGGCGGCGTTCGGAAATGGTCCGTTCGATCACGCCGTTGACATGGGCATCGTCCTTCAGCGCCGCAGTCGCGGCGGCCAGCGAGGGGCGCGTGACGTTGAAATTGTGGCGGATACGGGTGAAGCCCAGATTGAGCGCGGCACTGCTGACCAGCGCATAGCCGATGCGCAGACCGGCCAGGCAATAGGCCTTTGAAAAGGTGCGCGTGACCACCCAGGGGCCCTTGCGCGCCCGCAAAAGCGGCAGGACAGAAGGGCCGCCTTCGGCCCCGGCGAATTCGTGATAGGCTTCGTCCACCACCAGAAGACAGGTTTGCGGGACCTTCTCGATGGCCAGCCCCAGGTCAGCCGCAGTCAGGATGCCGCCGGTTGGGTTGTTCGGCGTGCAAAGGTAAAAAAGCCGCGTGCGTGGCGTGATCGCATCCAGCATGGCGGGCACGTCATTCACGCCATCGGCGCGCAGGGGCACATTCACGATCGTGGCGCCTGCCATCTGCACACCTTTGCCGCAGGTCGGAAAGGTGGGGCTGGGCATCACGGCCTCGTCCCCCGGTTCAAGCGCGATCAGCGCGCATTGCACCAGAAGTTCGCCGCTGCCGTTGCCAAAGGTGATCCGGTCGGTGGCAATGCCGGCGCGGGCCGCGATTTCCTGGGCCAGTTCCGTGCAATAATGGTCGGGATAGCGGTTCGACCAGTTGAGCGCCGCTTGTGCGGCCTCAAGCGCGCGGGGCGAGGGGCCGAAGGCGGATTCGTTCAGGCCAAGGCGCGCGACATCGGGGCGCGGGCCGTTCTTGCCGTCCGGCATCGGCTTCAGTGCCGGGAAAACGATCCCGCTGACCCGCGCCACAGGGAAGGGGCGCGGGTGGTCCATCGCAGGCGCGGTGATCTGTGTGCTCATCATGGGGACTCCCGTGTCAAGGAAACTGGCAAGAGGGGGCAATCCGTTGCGTGTTGCGCATCGGGGGGAGAGATCGGCGGACGGTATCGGAACGCCAGCGCCCGTCAGACGACGTTGCGTTCGCGGTAAGTTTGCAGGAAGGCGCGGATGCGGGGGTCGGCGGGTTCGGCACTGAAGATTTCGGCAGGCGGCACGCAGGCAACCAAACGCCCCTTGTCAAGGAACGCGACACGGTCGGCGACATGGGCGGCAAAGCCCATCTCGTGGGTGACGACGACCATCGTCATGCCCTCTGCCGCCATCTGTTTCATCACGTTCAGAACCTCGCCCACCAGCTCGGGGTCCAGCGCCGAGGTCGGCTCGTCAAACAGCATGATGCCGGGCTCCATCGCGATGGCGCGGGCGATGGCAACGCGCTGCTGCTGGCCGCCGGACAGGCCCGAGGGATAGTTGCGCGCCTTGTCCTTCAGGTTCACCTTGTCCAGCGCCGCCTCGGCCAGCGCAAAGGCCTTGTCCCTGGCCAGGCCGCGCACCTGTATCAGCGCCTCGGCGACATTCTCGATCGCGGTGAAATGCGGCCACAGGTTGAACTGCTGGAAAACCATGCCGATATGGCGGCGCTGCGCGCGCAGGGCGCTGTCCGACAAGGGCTTGCGCGGGCTGGCGGTGCCGTCCTGCCAGCCGATCAGCCTGCCCTCCATCCGGACTTCGCCACTGTCATATTGTTCAAGGAAATTCAGGCAGCGCAGCAGGGTGCTTTTGCCCGACCCCGACGGGCCGATCAGGCACAGAACCTCGGACCGGCGCACGTCAAGCGTGATGTCGCTCAGTGCCTGGAAGGAGCCGAAGGATTTTGACATGTTTCGCACGGTGATGATCGGATCGTCCGCGCGGCGGGTATCGGCATCTGGCATGTTGGCGGTCTCTTTCATGAACGGCGTCAGGCGCGGCGGAAATGACGGGTGGCGCGGGCCTCGACCTTTCGGCCAAGCCAGGAGGTCGCTTCGACCAGGAGCCAGTAGAAAAGCGACAGCGCCAGGAAGGGTTCGACATAGGCGAAGGTTTCCGCGGCCATCGTCTTGGTCTGGTAAAGCAGTTCCGGCACCGTCACGACCGACAGGATCGCGGTTTCCTTGGTCAGGATGATGACGAAGTTGGTCAGGGGCGCGGTGATCAGCACAAGCATCTGCGGCAGGATGATGCGCCGGGTGATCGTCGCCTCGCTTAGCCCGATGCAACACGCGGCCTCGATCTGCCCGCGCGGGATCGAGGCAAAGCCTGCCCGGAAGATCTCCGCGAAATAGGGGCTGCCGTAGATCACGAAGCTCAGGATACCGGCCTGCACGGGGGTCAGGAGAAGCCCGAAATTCGGCCCGCCATAGTACAGGATGAACAGCTGGATCAGGAACGGCGTGCCGCGGATGACCTCGATATAGGCCCGCAGGAACAGGTTCAGCGCCGCTTTGTCCATCCGCTGCAGGCATGCGATGACAAAGCCCAGCACGATCCCCCCCGCCGAGCCGACGATCCAGCACAGGACGGTGACGCCGAAGCCTTGCAAAAGGGCGGGGCCGTAGCGCAGGAACAGGTCGAAATCCATGAGGCGCTCCTATCCCAGGGCCAGGCGCTTTTCGGCGAACCGGCCGAACTGCGCAATCACGAGGTTGATGACCAGATAGATAGCCGCCGCCGCGACATAGATTTCCAGCGGACGATAGGTCTGCCCGGTGATGTTCTGCGCCACCCGCGTCAACTCGCCTATGCCCACGACCGAAGCCAGCGAGGACACCTTGACCAGAAGGATCAGCTCGTTGATCAGCGCGGGCAATCCCAGCCGCAAGGCCTGCGGCACGAGGATGCGCCGCCACATCGACAGGGCGGGAATGCCCAGCGCCACTGCCGCTTCGCGCTGGCCGTTGGGAATGGTTTGCAAGGCACCGCGCAGTATCTCGGCCGTGTAGGCGGCCGAACAGAAGCCGATCGACAGGATGACTGCGATGCTGGCCGGCAGGTTCAGCCCGACATAGGGCAGCATGTAGTAGAACATCAGCAGTTGCACCAGAAGCGGCACGCCCCGGAAGAAGCTGATGTAGAAGGCCGCAAGTCCGCTGACCGCGCGGCTGCGTGTGATGCGGGCGGCGCAGATGAACACGCCCAGAACAATCGCCATGCCCATGCCGGCCAGCGACACCAGCACCGTCCATTTCGCTGCCCCGATCAGATAGGGCAGATTGTGAAGAATCACGTCCGGCGAAAAGCCCATGGCGCCCCCCCTGCAGCCCGTCGGCGAACCGGCCCGACGCAAGCGCCGGGCCGGCAGATTTGAGGTCTTACTGAAGGGCAGGCATGCTGGTCGGCAAGTCGATCGCCGTGCCGAGCCACTTGGCGTTGATCGCGTCCAGGCTGCCGTCTTCGTGCATCTTCATCAAGGCGTCGTTCACGGCGCTGACAAGGCTCGCGCTGTCATCGCCCGGACGGGCAACCCAGGCAAAGTACTTGGGATCACCGAAGGCGGGCATCACCAGTTCGAACGTGTCGGGGCGCTGGACGGCGGCATAGCCCATCAGCGGCAGCGAGTTCGCCACCGCCTGCACCCGGCCTGCCGCCAGATCGGCCAGCGCCTCGTCGATATTGACATATTCGCGGATGTCCACCGGCGAGGGCAATGTCCCGGCGAAGGTCTTCAGCTGCTCAAGCTGGGCCGAGCCCTTCTGCGATGCGGCCACCTTGCCGGCGATATCGGCAGGAGCCGAGATGGCCGTATCACCGGCCTTCTTGACCAGCGCCACGGTCGCGTCCCCGATCGGCAGGGTGAAGGCATAGCGGCCGGCCCGTTCGGCCGTCATCGTGACAGGGGCGATCACCAGGTCGAATTTCTTCGCCTCGAGACCCGGAAGAATGCTGTCCCAGGGCAGGTCGAGATATTCGACCTCGACACCCAGCGACTTGGCGACATTGTCGATCATCTCACGGTCGATCCCTTGGAATTCGCCGTCGACGAGCAAGTCGAAGGGGGCGAAATGCATTTCGGTCGCCACGACGATCTTGCCGTTCGCCTTGATGTCGGCAAGCTGGTCGGCGCTGGCCGGTGCAGCAATGCTTAGGCCAAGGGCCACGGCGGCGATGGCGCCCTTGATCAGTCTGGTCGGCATTTGAGTATCTCCCTTTGGTTGATGTTGATGTCCCGGATGCTTGCGGTGAGGGCCTTGCGTCACGGCGGCGGTCCCCGACGTCACGATCCGGCCGCGGGCAGACCCCCTGGTGCGCGGCCCATGGCACAGGGGTGCGGCACGGGCAGGCGCCGCGACGGAACGCGCCTTGATGAACGGCGGCAAGGTGCGTTCATGGGACCCCCTGTAAACCATCGATTCTTAATGTATGCTGTTAACAACATTAAATCTATACATATATGCAGTGCCAGCGCCGCCGGCGCGTTCCGCCGGAATTCCGCTTCCGCCGGCGAAGCGCCCGGAATTTTTTGTTATCTTTTAATGTGTTAATGGCACTACGGCGCCGGACAAGGGGCGTCACTTCCCCCACCCGGGAAAGTGCGCTAGTGTCCGAAAGCAAAAAATCGGCAGCCAGACAGGGCGGAAATGCACCGGTGATGGACAGGGTTGGCTTTCGCGACATCAAGCTCGAAGTGCTCAGGCGCATTCGCAACAGCCAGTGGGTTCCTGGTGATCTTCTTCCCAGCGAAATCACGCTGGCGTCGGAATTCAACTGTGCCCGCGCGACGGTGAACCGCGCCCTGCGAGAGCTGTCCGAGGAAGGCGTGGTCGACCGCCGCCGAAAATCCGGCACAAGGGTGAAGACGTCGCCGGTGCAGCAGGTCAAATTCGAGATCCCCCTGATCCGGGCCGAGGTCGAAGCGACCGGGGCGAGCTATCGCTTTGCCATGGTCACCAGCGAAGTGGTCGCGGCGCCGGATTGGCTGCGCGCACGCCTTGCCGTGCCGGCAAGAACCCGGATGCGGCACCTCGTCACCATGCATTATGCCAACAACGCGCCCTTTCTTTACGAAGATCGCTGGATCAATCTTGGCGCGGTTCCCAACGCCGAGCATGCCGACTTTCAGCAGGCGAACCCGAATGAATGGCTGTTTCACCAATTGCCCTTCACCGGCGCCGAGGTTCGCTATTCGGCTACTTCGGCAGATACGACCCTGGCCATGTTCCTGCAGACCCCGGTTGGTGTTCCGGTGTTCACGTCCGATCGGACGACCTGGCTTGGCGATACGCCGATCACCAACGCCAGGTTGTATTTTTCCCCGGGCTACCAGCTTGTCGCCCGGTATTGACCCTTGTCGCGGCTGCCGGGAATGGGGTGCGCGGCATGGCGTGGCGGCGATCGCCGGGCAGCCGCACGCCTGATTGCACGGTCATGTCCGCGAGCCGACGTTCAGACCGAGCTGTCCGACGAATTCGAGCCGGTCTTACTCAGGACAGCGCCGCTGTCCCTTATGCCGACCCGAGTTGACGCCGCTCGGCGAGAGCGGCGGCGCCGGTCTGCTTAAAGACGGTGCGGCTGGAGAGGCTACGTTCCTGGTTGAGGTGGCTGATGGCTGAGGCATGCAAGCGCGCGACCGCACGCGGTGTGCCAGATGCAGCAATCGCCGAGGCGCTCGGGCTCGGCATCGAAACGATCTTTCGGAGACCTCGTAGCGGCTGACCGGCGCATCCCGAAGGGCGGTGAAACAGGCCCGGTTCAAGGCTGTTTCCTTCCAGCCGCGCCGTTTCGGGTCGGGGTCGACGATGTTCCCGTCTTCAAAGCGTTGGCCAGGGAAATCCTCGAACCCGCAATGCCAAAGCAGGCCAGACCATTGCTCACCAAGCAGGTCGGCCAGGCCGTCCTGGTCGATCTCGAACTCCTCGGGCGCGGGCATCAGACGTGCGGCGTTTCGGGCGGCTATTTCGCGTGTGATTTCAGGTCTCTGGACGTCATGTCGGCTGGCATGTCACGGAAACTACGCAACATCATGTGAGGCATAAAACTGTTTAAAAGCAATTCGTTAAAAGCTGGCAGCGCGGACGCGACTGCGGTCCAACCTTCTCCGGGCTCGAAGGATCGTCACCTGGTTTCTTGCCGAAAGAATTCGAACGGCCTTTCATCCCGACCGGTCAGGCAGCGCACCCGGATCGGCGGAAGCATTTCAAGGTCAGCGGGGTCGTAGGCCGAGTCATCGGCCAGCGCGATATCGGTCAGTGGCCCGTAGGCCATGTCGATGAACCCGAAGTCGGTTCGACGGAACGCGAAGGTGTCGAGAACACGAACGAACTCTGGCAAAGCGTGGCGCCAGGGGTATTGCACCGTCAGCAGGATGACGGGGGCGCCGCATAGATAGCTTTCCTCAAGTTGGAACGGCGAAGGGTCGGTACTGCCCTCGCCTTCAAACTCGTATCTTTTCTCCGGTCCGCTTTCCTTGTCGCGCAAGACAATCGAAAAGTGGACGTCGTCTTTCGCTGAATGAACTTCGATCACCAGTTCCGGGGTTTCCACGCTATGTGCGTCATAGAGTGTCTGAAAGTGCTTCAAGCCTTCTGCGGAAGCGCATGACGCACTGATCGCGATGCCAAACACCGCAACAAAAAGCAATCTCATTCCGCATCCTCAAATCTTGGTCGTGCGACCGAGAATCGGCAAACCCCATCGAACTGCCCGCCATCGCGAATACCGGTCATCTTTTCCGTGCGTTCCCCTGCCGTGTCGTCGCTTCCATTGATGCGAATCGTGATATCTCTTACGGCTGATGCGGTTAATCCCCTGTCCGCGAGCGGGGGTAGATCGTGTGCTAGCCAGAAATAAACTGCCGACCTGACGGCATAGACCGGCTCGGCCGTGTGGTCCGGATCAGCTTCTAAGTCAATTCCGCCGCCAAACGTGCTTTCATGCCAATCCGTGAATGCCCGATAATTGGCGCGACCGGTCAATTGGAACAGGCCACGACCGCGATAGGTCCAACCATCGCCGCTTTCGACATCACCATTTCCGTTCCGATTGGCGTAGGCGTGGTTGGCAATGGCAACCGGGTCGGCCGGGTGATCGGGCGTCTTGCCGTAGCGCTCAGCTTCGTCCGGGTGGCGTGCAAAGTAGCTGTATATTGCTTGCAAGCGACCTGGTTGGTCGTTCAGGTTTTCCACCAACCGCGCGTCGTCACCAGCTTCGTGCTTCATCTGAGCGAGAAAATGGATCAACCTTTCTCGCGTATTGAGTTGCCCCGAGACGATCCGCAAGTCCAATTCGCGCGCGAGTGCATCGAGTTTTTCACTATCCGCATCCGGGAAAACGGAACGCAATCGGTCCCCAGTCAGGATGTCGCAGGTCGCGCCCTCGGGGATGGCGTTCAGATCGATGATCGGTTCAGCGGTGCATCGGCAGTTCCAGTCTTGGCCATGATGTCCGCCTTCGGGCGGAACAGACCAAAGGAAGAAGTGGTCATCGTATTCGGCATGTGCCGCACGGACCCGGGAATCGTCACTGCTTCGCCAGATATAGCGATCAACCTGCAGGCCCTCTGTCTGAAGGAAACCGTTCAGGATTTCGGCATATCGGGCAATGATCGAAGTTATGACCGGATCATTCGGGTCAACAGCCACACCTGTTTCGGTCAGACGGGCTGCGACCTCGGCGCGAAGTTGATCACGGATGGGCGTCAGATCGACGGCGCTGATGTCGACAGAGACTCCAACAGGAAGGTATTGGTTCAGTCGACTGACCGCTGCCACAAGCGCATCATCAATGATGCTGCCAAGCAATCGGTCGGGCACGACCGAAAACTTGCGCTCCAGATTGACGAGGCTGGTCAATGGCAAGACGAAGGTGCTCTGTCCGCCCGACCTGATCCAGGATGAGAACTTGCTCTCGTGCCGCATCCCGTCCCTGCCCCCTGAAAACGGGGTCATTGGACATGCGCATAGTCAAGAAGTTGTTAACGGGCCAAACGGAACCCAGGGGCGTCCAGAGAAGGTTCGACGCCGGTCGCGGTGGCGGAGGAGCCAGTCTGGAGCTATCCCGTCTCTGCAAAATTCCCTGCAAACAGGGAAAATAACAGGGTATTTCCGATGTTTTTGCCAATCTAACGCCGATCTCAGCGAAAATCCCCGCAAGTATTCAGTGAGTTATTGGGAGTTTCCCTGCTGAAAAGAACAGGGAACTTTTTCGAGCTGAACACGGTAATTTTCAGATCGAGCAGGGAACCTGGTCACGGCCAATGTCTCAATGGCAGGTTCCAGCCGATGCAGACTCCCGGTGTCATTTGAGCGGCCTCGGACGCGACAGAA
>CAZORV010000062.1:0-15434 GCA_964582215.1 uncultured Frigidibacter sp. | reverse complement strand
GGCGGCGGATTTCCTGCTTGGCCTTCCGGACCGCTTCGGCGGTGACGGCGCAGGTGTTGACCACGACGGCGCGGCCGATCCCGGCGCCGGCGGCCAGTTCCTTCATCGCTTCGGTCTCGTAGGCATTCAGCCTGCAGCCGAGCGTGGCAAAGACCGGCGCATCGGTCATGCGTGCCGCTGCAGGTAGTCGGCCGCGAGGTGCCCGTCGAAGACATGGGCGGTGGGCCCGGCCATCCAGACCCCGTCCTCGCGCCAGTCGATGTCGAGGGTTCCGCCGTCAAGGTCGATCATCACATGTTTGCCGGTCAGGCCGCGCAGGTGGGCGGCGACGGCGGTGGCGCAGGCGCCCGATCCGCAGGCGAGCGTGACCCCGGTGCCGCGTTCCCAGACCCGCATGCGCAGCCGGTCGGGGCCGGTCAGGCTGGCGAATTCGACATTGGTGGCCTGCGGGAAGAGGGCGTCCCGTTCATAGCGCGGGCCGAGGGCGGCGGGGTCGGTCGTCCCGGCGTCGGCGACGAAGAAGACGCAGTGGGGGTTGCCCATGCCGACGCCGACCGGGTCGCCGGGCAGCGGCAGGTGCAGAAGGTCCGCCTGACGGGCCAGCGGCAGGTCGCGCCAGTCAAGTTGCGGCAGGCCCATGTTGACCGACACGAGGCCGCCCGGCGTCCGTTCCGCCGCGAGCGTGCCGCGCGCCGTGACGAACCGCACCGCATCGCGGCCAAGGGCGGCCATCATCAGGCCGGCCACGCAGCGCGAGGCGTTGCCGCAAGCCTCGGCCCGGCTGCCGTCGCTGTTCCAGAAATCGAGCTGATAGTCGGCGCGGTCGCTGTCGCGGATCTCGGCCAGCTGGTCGAAGCCGACGCCCCGGTGCCGGTCGCCCAGCGCGCGCGCAAGGCCCGGCGTGGTCACGGGGGGACGGCCCCGGGAATCGAGGATCACGAAATCATTGCCCGCGCCATGCATTTTGCGAAAGGCGAGGCCGCCGGAGGGGACCAGATCATCCATGCCGTTCCTATACGCGCGGGCGGGCGAATTTGCCAGCCTTGCCCGCTTTTGCCCTTGACCCGGTATCCGGGGCTACCTAAAGAAGCGCCCGTGTCGGGCCCGTAGCTCAGTTGGTAGAGCAACTGACTTTTAATCCGTGGGTCACAGGTTCGAATCCTGTCGGGCTCACCATCGCAGCCAAGGCCCGGGCCACCGCCCGGGCCTTTGGTTTTGGGGCGCGGCGCGGGCCCGGTCAGCCGTCCTGGCGGACGATGTCGGTGATCAGCACATCGGAAACCGTGTCGCCCAGCACCGATCTTGCCGCCTCGAACAGCGCGACATGCAGGATTTCCATGGTGTTGGCATTGGTGAAGGTGCCGTCGAAGCCGCCGGAATTCGCATGGTCGAACAGAACCTTCAGAAAGCCGTCCCTGAGCTTCGGTTCCAGATTGTAGGCTTCCTGCGTCGTGCCGCCCTTGACCTCGAGGCTGACCGACAGGATGACCAGCGCCCTGACCGCGCCGCCCTCGACCACCGGGACGATGAACTGGTTGTTCAGCTTGACGAACTCCTTGGTCGGCATCTCGCCCTCGCCGCCCGCCTCGGTCGCCTCTTCGCCCTCGGCCGCCGCCGCGGTGTGGCCCGCAGCCTCGCCCCCGGCGCCTGGTGCCTCGCCGCAGGGGTTGATCACCACCTCTTCGGCGGCGGGGCGCAGCATCAGGCCGGCGCCGCCCCCGCCGAGAAGCCCGAGGATCGCCAGAATGACCGGCAAAAGCTTTTTCATCGCGGCGCCTCAGAACGGCAGGATGACATCGGCGACCTGCTGACCATAGCGCGGCTGCTGGACATCGGTGATCTGGCCGCGGCCGCCATACGATATCCGCGCCTCGGCGATCTTGTCATAGGTGATCTCGTTCTGGCGGGTGATGTCCTCGGGCCGGACAAAGCCGGTGACGATCAGTTCGCGGATCTCGAAATTCACCCGCACCTCTTGCGAGCCCTGGATGCGGACGACGCCGTTGGGCAGCACTTCGGTGATCGTCGCCGCCACCCGCAGCATCAGCTTTTCCTTGCGGCGGACCGAGCCGTCGCCCTGATAGTTCGACGTCGATTTCATGTTGTAGGCGTCGGCCATCGTCGCCCCTTCTGCCAGCGCCCCGTCGATCACCTGCGGGATGCCGAACATCGAGGGTATGCCGGTCTTGTCGGCGGCCGACCGGCTGCGGCCGGTGGAATTGGAAATCTCGGCCTTGTCGTCGATCTCGATCACCACGGTCAGGATATCGCCGCGCGCCGCCGCCCGCCGGTCGCCGAGAAGCGAGTTGCGGTTCCCCGACCAGAGCGACCCGTCAGCCTGCCCCGCGCCGCCCTGCGGCAGACCGGCGCTGGTCATCGCATAATATTCGTCGCCGCCATCGACCGGCGAAAAGTCGGGGGCCTTGCCGACCTGTTCCAGTCGGCCACAGGCGGAAACGCCAATCAAAACGGCAAATATCGCAAGTTTTTTCAAGATCTTCCCCATAGTCTACGGATTGATGATGACCGAGCCGTCCGGCGCGATCCGCCCAAGGACGATGGCGCGCGAGGCGCTGTTCATGACGCGGATGTCCTGGCCCGCCCCGCCGCGTTCCAGCGCCCGGCCCTCGGCAAAGATCGTCAGACCGGCGCGGCGGTACAACAGCGGGACAGTGCTGTTGCGCTCGACAATCGCGGGCTCTGTCAGGGTTTCGGGCCGGATCGGCATGCCCTTGTACAAAGCCACAGGGGTTTCCAGGCCGATGACCTGACCGGGGTCGGTCGCGGCACCCGGCAGCGGCTTGTCGCTGGTGCCGATGTCTTCGGCCGTCAGCACGGTATGGGCGCGGATCGTGTGAAGGGCGACCAGGCTGTCGGCGCGGGCGGCCGTGGCGCTGATCAGGACCAGGGGAAGAAGCCAGCGCATCAGCGGATCTGCGTGGTTGCGCCGAGCATCTGATCGGCGGCGGTGATGACCTTGGCGTTCATTTCATAGCCCCTTTGCGCCTCGATCAGATCGGTGATCTCGCGGACCGGATCGACGGAACTGCCCTCAAGAAAGAACTGCCGGATCGCGCCAAGGCCGTTGTCGCCGGGTGCCGCGACCTGCGCCGGACCCGAGGCCGGGCTCTCCAGAAACATGTTGCCGCCGACGGCCTGCAGGCCCTTTTCGTTGGTGAACCCCGCCAGTGTCAGCTGCCCCAGAAGCTGCGGCTCGACCTGATCGGTGAAAAAGGCATAGACCTCGCCCGTCGGGTTGATCGAGACGGACTTCGCGTCGGACGGGATGGTCATGGCGGGCACCACGGGATAACCCTCGGAGGTGACGATCTGGCCATCGGCCGACCGTTTCAGCGCGCCGTCGCGGGTATAGCCCGACTGGCCCGAGGGCATGGTCACCTCGATATAGCCCGCGCCCTCGATCGCCACGTCGAGATCGCCCTTGGTCGAGGCGAGCGCCCCCTGGCCGATGCTCACCGAGACGGCGGCGGGACGGACGCCGAGGCCGATCTGGATGCCGGTCGGCACCACCGACCCGTCGCTGGCGCTGATCGCGCCGGGCGGTGTCACCTGCTGATAATGAAGATCGGCGAACTCGGCGCGGCGGGGGCTGTAGCCGGTGGTCGACATGTTGGCGAGGTTGTTCGATATCACCTCGACCCGCATCTGCTGGGCGGTCATCCCGGTGGCGGCAATCTGCAAGGCGCGCATCTTCGTTCCCTTACTGTCCTATCGGCCCAGCGTCTGGGTCACCGACCGCACACGCTGATCCTCGGCCTCGAGAAAGGTCTGGCCCGCCTCATAGGCGCGCTGGACCTCGATCATCCGGGTGATCTCGGCGACCGGATTGACGTTCGAACCTTCCAGAAACCCCTGAAAGACCGCCCCGCCCTCCATCGGCAGCGGATCGGTCGCGGTGGCAAAGCGGGTGCCCCCGGCATGGGTCAGATCGCCCGGCGCCTGGGGCCGGAACAGGCCAAGCTGCGCCACCGGCTGGCCGCCGACCGAGATCGTCCCGTCACGCGCCGTGGCAACGGTGCCTGCGTCCGACGGCACCGAAATCGGCCCGCCGCCCTGGTCCAGCACGCTGAACCCGTCGGCCGTCACCAAAGTGCCCTCGGGCGAGCGGGTAAAGGCCCCGGCGCGTGTCAGCTGATTGCCCTGCGGTGTCGCGACCATGAAGAACCCGTCGCCCTCGATCGCGAAATCAAGCGTGCCGCCGGTCTGCTGCAGCACGCCCTGTTCCATGTTGATCGCCCGACCCTCGGCGCTGGCCATCGACAGCGACGGCTCCTCGCCGTCAAGGTCGGCCAGATGTTCGGCAAAGATCACCCCTTCGCGGCGGAAGCCGGTGGTCGAAAGGTTGGCGATGTTGTTGGCCACCGACTGCATTTCGCGCATCAGCCCGGACTGGCGGTTCAGCGTGGAATAGATCGCATTGTCCATGGCCTAGCTGCCCGCGATCATGGGAATGATCCGGTCGGTGAAGAACCCGACCAGCGTTCCGGACATGAAGGTCATCGACACCCAGAAGACCACCATCATCGCGCCGACCTTGGGCACGAAGGTCAGCGTCATTTCCTGCACCGAGGTCAGCGCCTGAAAAAGCCCGATGGCGACGCCCACCACCAGCGCCACAGTCAGAAGCGGCGCCGAAATGGTGACGGCGATCCAGAGGCCCGCGCGCAATGTGTCAAAGAAAACCTGCTGTTCCATGGTTCAGACCGGCATCCTGAGAATTTCCTGATAGGCCTCGACAACCTTGTCGCGCAGCGTCACCGCCGTCTCGACCGCCAGTTCGGACGTCGCCAGCGCCTCGACCAGCGCATGGGGGTCGGCGCCTCCGGTCATGGCCGCGCGGGCGGTCTGTTCGCCCCCCGTCAGCACATCGGCGAACTTCGACAAGGCGGCGCCAAAGCCGCCGGTGTCGGCGACCGGCACCGCCGCCGGCGAGGGTGCCGTGGCCGGGCGGGCAAGGCTGTAGGTCAGAGAGGCAAGTGTGCTTCGCACGTCCATTCCGGATCACCCCTCTATCGGCGCAGCAGTTCAAGCAGGCTTTGCGACATTTGCCGCGCCTGATCGAACAGTTTGAGGTTCGCCTCGTAGCTGCGTTGCGCTTCGCGCGCGTCTGCGATTTCGACGACCATGTCGACGTTCGAACCGTCGTAATAGCCATCGGTATTGGCCAGCGGATTGCCGGGGTCATAGACCCGGGTCAGATCGCTCTGATCAAGGCTGACATCGCCCAGCCGGACCCGGCCCGAGGGCTGGCCCCGCGCCATCTCGGCCTCGAACGGCGCGGTCTTGCGGTGATAGCCGGGCGTGTCGGCGTTGGCGATATTCTCCGAGACATAGCGCAGCCGCATGGCCTGCGCCTCCATCCCCGAGGCCGCGACGGAAAGGCTGTTCTCGAATGTGCCCATGATCCCGCCCCTCAGCGACGGCCAAGGCTGGCACGCAGGATGCCAAGCGAGCTGCGGTAGATGCTCAGGGCCAGCTCATGGTCCTGCCGGACCCCGGCCGCCGCGACCATCTCATTCTCCAGCGAGACATTGTTGCCGTTGGGCGACATGTGGCCGCCGGCGCGTTCGGTGACCGGGTTGCCCGCCGCCAGCGTGACCCCGGCGAAATGCCCCGGCCGCGTTGCCTTCAGCGGCAGGCCGGCTTCCTTGCGGTATGTTTCGGCAAAGCCCGCCGCGTCACGGGCGCGGTAGCCCGGCGTGTCGGCATTGGCGACATTGCGGGCGATCGCGTCAAGGCGCGTGGCCGCGTTGCGGGCCATCGCCGAGGCCATCCCCAGAACCTCTGGTGTCTCGAACATCGGGGCTTCTCCTCCGAACTCTCAATCAAGGCTTAACCCCGATTCGTTTAGAAAGGGTGAGCGTGAACAAAAGGAGGCCAGAATGGCTCTGGGCGCGTTGGAGAGGTTGCAGGCCGAGATTGCGGGGCGCCGGGTCGCGCGGCCGCTGGCCCGGGTTGCCGAGGCGGGGCGCGGGCTGATCCGCATCACCGGAACCGGGGCCGACTGGCGGATCGGCGACCGGATTCTGGTGCGCGCGGGCGGCGGCGTGATCGGCGGCGAGATCGTCCTGCTGGATCAGGCGGGCGCGGCGGTCCTGACCGATCAGCCGCCCGACGGTGTCCGGCTTGGCGATCTGGTCGAGCGTGCCGACAGTGCGGCCATTGCCCCCGATGACGGCTGGATCGGCCGGATCGTCGATCCGTTCGGCCAGCCGCTGGACGGGCGGCCTTTGGCCCGGGGCCAGGTGACGCGGGCCCTGCGCGCCGCGCCGCCCGCCGCCGCCGGACGCCGTCGCCTCGGGGCACGGCTGGAAACCGGGATGCGCATCTTCAACACGCTTTTGCCACTGGTGCGCGGCCAGCGGATCGGGCTTTTCGCGGGCTCGGGCGTCGGAAAATCGTCGTTGCTGGCGAATTTCGCGCGGGGGGTCGATTGCGATGTCGCGGTGATCGCGCTGATCGGTGAACGCGGGCGTGAACTGCGCGAGTTCGCCGAGGATGTGCTCGGCCCCGAAGGGATGGCCCGCAGCGTGATCATCGCCGCCACCTCGGACCAGTCGCCGCTGATCCGGCGCCGCTCTGCCTGGGCGGCGATGGCCGTGGCCGAACATTTCCGCGATCAGGGGCGGCAGGTGATGTTTCTGGCCGATTCGGTGACGCGGCTGGCCGAGGCGCACCGCGAAGTGGCGCTGGCGGCGGGCGAGCCGCCGAGCCTGCGCGGCTATCCGCCCTCGACCGCGCATCTGATCATGTCGCTGGCCGAACGGGCGGGTCCCGGACCGGAAGGCGCGGGCGACATCACCGCGGTCTTTTCGGTGCTGGTCGCGGGGTCCGATATGGACGAGCCGGTGGCCGACATCCTGCGTGGGGTTCTTGACGGGCATGTGGTGATGGACCGCGACATTGCCGAGCGCGGCCGTTACCCGGCGATCAATCTTCTGCGGTCGGTGTCGCGGTCACTGCCACAGGCGGCCTCCGCCCACGAGAATCTGCTGATCGCCGAGGCACGCCGGCTGCTTGGCGCCTATGACCGGGCCGAGATGATGATCCAGGCGGGGCTCTATGCGGCGGGCAGCGATCCGATGGTCGATGCGGCGATACGGGTCTGGCCGCGCCTTGATGCCTTTCTTGCCGAGGCCGAGCCAGAGGGCAGCGGCGCAAGCTTCGCGCGGCTGGCCGACATTCTGGCGACATCGGGCCTGCCCCGGCCCGCCGCCCCTCAGACGTAACGCGACAGGCGCCCCGCCGACGAGGCGCCGCCGCGCCGTGCCTGCTGGATCAGCGCCAGCGCGGCCGATCCGCCGGAGCCGGCCGCCTGCGCCTGCAGTTCGGACCGGACCAGAAACTTCCGGATCAGCCCTTCCATCTTTTCGGGGTCCGCCAGAACGGCCAGGTCGGCCGAGCCGAGCTGACGTTCGGCGCGGTCCTTCAGGATGGTGACCTGCTTGTCGATGTCAATCTGCGCGAAGCCTTTCGGCAGGCCGAGCGCGGTCTGCAGCACCGTCCTGAGCGGCACCGAGCCGAGCGCCGTGAACCATCTGCCATTGGCCGACAGGTCGCGACCGGCCAGATCGCCAAGCTCGCGCTGCGCGTTCAGGGCCAGACGCATGTCGGGATTCTGGTCGCCGACCGCCGCTTCGAACCGCCGCCCCTCGTAGCGGGCGATGATACCGTCGGCAAAATCCGACAGGCCGGTGTTGGGCACGGCAAAGTCGCCAAAGCCGAAGGCCCTGGAAAACTCAAGATAGCGCTTGTCGGCGAATCGGTTGGCCAGCGCATCGGGATCGACGGTGCCGTCTTCCAGCACCTTGCGCAGAAGCGCCTTGTTGTTGACCTCGCCCTCAAGCCCGAAGGCGGTCAGGGCGACCGTCAGAAGGCGCCGGTCATCGACCAGTGCGCCTGCGGTCTTCACGGCGCCGATCTTTGCGCGAAAGTAATCCTCGTCGCGGGTCAGGCTGCTGTCGGCCAGAAAGGCGCGTTTTTGCACCGCCATCGTCCGGTTCAGAAAGGCCCATCCGGCCACCCCGCGCGCCGGAACGACGGGGGCAAAGCTCATGCGCGGGCGGCGGCCATCAGCCGCGCTTCGCGGGGCAAAAGGCCGCGCAGGGCCTTCAGCGCCTGATAGAACTGGTCATCCAGCAAAGCCTCGGTCGCGGCGGCCAGTTGCGCGCGGCTGTCCTGGTCGGTCAGCGCCTGGCTGAGCTGTTCGACCCCCCGCATCATCTGGATCCGCGCCTCGTCGGGTCTGGCGTCGCCCGAAAGGACCAGCTGGGCGATGTAGCAGACGCGGCGGACCGGGCTGTTGACCTCATCGGGGTGGATCGCGTCGCGCAGGCGCAGGATATTGGCGTTCGGCGTCATGATCGACAGGCGCGTGCGCTTTTCGCCATTCTCGATCACGGCGCCGTTGATCAGAATCCGCTCGTGCGGGGCAAGCTTCAGGACAAGACCGCTCATGCCCGCTCCTCCTCGCCGCGCAGACCACGCATGACGGCCATGTTGATGTCGATCAGAACCTCGGCCCGGCCGTCCCCCGACAGGATCCGGCTGGTCTGCAGGGTGGTGAATTCGGCAAGGTAGAAGAACTGCGCGCGCAGGGCCTTGGGCAGGCCATTGCCGCTGTCGGCCACATCGGCCGCGAGGGTCATCCAGAGTGTGCGGTTGTCGTGCAGGGCACGCGCCAGCGCGGCAAAGCCGCCGCCTGTTGCGGCAAGTCCGGCCTTCAGCTGCCGGGTCACCCGGGCGAACGCCTCATATTCGATGCTGCGCGCCGAATGGGTGGCGGCCGAGGGGCTGGCGTAGGCCGTGCGGGCCAGGAGTTGTGCGGTCACTTCAGAACCTTCCGGTACAGGGATTTTCCGTTACACGGGCTTTGCCGTGCTGAAAGGCGGGGCGCCCGTCAGGGCGCCCCCTTCGGGGCTTAGCCGCGGAAGAGCGACAGGATGTTCTGCGGCGCCTGGTTGGCGATCGACAAGGACTGGATGCCCAGCTGCTGCTGAACCTGCAGGGCCTGCAGCCGCGCCGACGCCTCTTCCATGTCGGCGTCGACCAGCGAGCCGATGCCGGCCTTCAGCGAATCCGACAGCTGCATCACGAACTTGTTCTGGATGTCGATCCGGCCCTCGGCCGAACCGAATTCCGCCGCGGCGTCGATGCCGGTCTGGATCAGGCTTTCGATATTGCCCAGCGCCGCCTGCGCGCCCGACTGGGTCGAGACGTCGATGGCCGACAGGGCTGCCAGCCCGCCGGAACCCGCGTTCTTGAACTGGCCGGACACGGACAGGTCGGCCGTACCCGCGTTGGTAAAGACCAGCTGCCCCGCGTTGGCGCTGTCATAGTCCACCGAAAAACCCGAAATGCCGAGCGCGTCGATGGCGTTCTTCAGACCGACGGCCACAAGGTCATCGGTGGTCGAGGCCGACAGAACATCATTGGCCGAGACGGTGTAAGAGGCGGTCTTGTTGCCGATCGTCAGCGACACCTTGTCGCCGGCCGCCCAGGTGCCGCCGTTGGCGATGGTGATGTCGTCGGTGCCGCCCGACCCGTCGAGCGTGGTGACGAACGTGTCGCCGGCACCCGAAATCGTGCCGCCGGTCGACGCCGAAAAGACGTCCGAGGCCGCATAGGCGCCGGTCGACAGATCCTGCGCATTGACGGTGATGGACGAGGTCGTGACCGTGCCGTTCGACTGGCGGTCAAGCGAGGCGAGCACATCGACAGTGGTATTCGACCCGTCGACAAGGTTCAGGCCGTTGAACTGCGCCGATCCGACCACGGTGTTGACCTGCTGGACCAGAGTGTCGATGTCGGTCTGAATCTTGGCGCGGTCGACGTTGGATTCCTGGGCCGAAACGATCTTGCCTTTGATGTTCTTCATCAGGTCGGTCACGGTTTCGGCGGCCTTGCGCGCCACGGCGACGGTCGATTCGCCCAGCGACAGGCTGGCCGAAATCCCCTTGAAGCCGGCCACATCGGCCTCCATCACCTTGGAAATCGCCCAGATCGCCGAATTGTCCTTGGCCGAGCTGACAGCCTTGCCGGTCGAGATTTCGTCCTGGGTCTTGTTGAGGTTCGAGTTGACGCTGCGCAGGGTCTGCAGGGCGACCATCGAGCTGGAGTTCGTCAGAATACTGGACATCATCGGTTCCTTCGGTAAGGGCGCTTTGCACCCGCAAGAAAAGGTTGTCCCGGGCGCGCCGGGGCGTTGACGGTGTTCTGACCGATGCGGAAGGGGCGTTTGCCCGGGTCTCCGCGCCACCCCTGATGGGCGCAGGACCGACCATCGCCGCGATATGCTAAGCCTTCGCTAAGGCCCGGGGAAGAATACCGAAAACTTGAACCATCTCAGGCGCGCCGCTCGACGGCGCCGGTCGCGGCGCGGTGACAGACCGACCTGCCGTCGGCCGTATAGGCCGTCAGGCCCTGACCGACCGCCCGTATGGCCTGCAACCGCGCGGCGGCGGCCTTCACACCCTTGACCGCCGCTGCCAGAAGCCGGTCATTCGCCCGCGCCTCGGCCAGAAGCGGCGCAAGTGACTGTCTGTCACGCGGCGGACGCCCGGCAACCGCCGCAATGGCCGCAACCTTGCGCGCCAGCAGGGGCGCAAGGTCCGACAGCCGCCCCGCCGTCAGGCAGGCGCGTTCGGCAGCCAGAATATCGCGCAGCTCGGCAATCTCGCTCATGGCGCTGCCCCGGCGTCGGCCCGGGCCTTGAGCGCCTGAAAGATGCTTTCGGCCAGACCGATTCCCCCCTTGTGCGCCATCGCGCGGGCCTCCTCCCCGACCAGAAGCGAGCCATATTGTTCTTCGCCGATGCCGCCGCCGAACGTCTGCCGCGCGGCCCCCGCGCCCATCGGCTTCAGCATTTCGGCAAGGAAGGCCGCTTCGAACGCCTCGGCCGCGCGGTGCAGCGCGGCATCGTCAGGCCGTGCCGGAAGGGTTTGCGGCAACGCCGCAGCTTCGACCTTCATCCGAATGCTCCAATTCAACGCAATTCATCTGATCGGAACAGATCGCGGTAAAGAAGCGGTAACCAGCGTCTGGGATGGTGCAGCGGTACCGGCAGAAGTCGAGGAGCCAGCGTTGGACGCAATCGCCATCCCAGTCACGCCCATTGTGACGGCAAGCCAGCCCCCCGGCAGTACCGGCGGCTTTTCCGGTGGGCTGGCGTTTTTGTCGGAACTTGACGGGCCTGCGGCCGGGACCGAGCCGGCTGAACCGGGCCGTGACGAGGTGACCGACGGCCCGGCACCGGACCTGCCGTCACCGGACCTGCTCTTTCCGCCGGCATCCGCGGCCGCGCCTTTGGTCGATGCCGTGCCGCCGGTCGATCCGGAGCCCGGCCCGGCCGCCCGGCCCATCGCCGCTGATCCCGCATCGCCAGAGCTTGCCGATCGGTCCGCAAGGACGGATGTGCCCGAAGCCTTTCAGCTTGTTGCAGATGACACCGGCGCCGCGCCCCGGCCCGCGCCATTTGCCGAGGCCCGGCCCGAGGCTGCTACGCCCGTCAGGCAGCCCGATCCCCTCGGGGCGGACGGGCCGCTTCCGGCGAGCGATCCGTCTGTCGCTGCGGAAGCCCCGCTGACGGGCCAGCCCGAGGTTGACGAAGGCGCGCCGCCGGTTCGTCCGCAAACCCCCGAAAGGGCTGCCGCGGCGCCGGACCGGAGCGCGCCACCGCAGACCCCGGCGCCCGATCCGGTCCGCGCCGCGACCCCGGCGAAGGCCGACAGCGCGCCGCCAGCGACCAGCGCGCCCCGGCCTGTGCCCATGCCTGTGCCCATGACTGTGCCCGCGCCCCTGGCCGTGCCCGTCGCCAAAACCGAATCGCCAGCCCGGACGGCAGCCGGGAAAGAACCGGCGCCTGCCCGCCTGTCAGGTCATCGCGACCCGGACGGGGTGCGCCCGGCTGCACCGCGCGAAGCGCCGGAGACGCAAAAGGCCGCCGTTGCCGCGAAGGCGCCCGAACCGCCGGCCGACGAAAGCAGGGGCGCGGAGCCGCTGGCAATTCCGGCGCGGGCCGCTGAGACGCCCGAAGATTCGGCAAAGGTGTTTGCAGACCGGCCGGTCGATACTCCGGCCGCTTTGCGGACGGCGACGCCCGACGCCCCCGCGCCCGGCCCGCTGACGCTTCTGACCTCGTCCGGGCGCGTCGTCGGCCCGGCCGGACCCGGCGAGCCACCGCCGCAACTGCACCGGCACCATGATGTCGGCCGCCAGCTTGCCCATAACCTGTCGGCCTTTCCGGCGGGCCCTGTCGAGGTCACGCTGGCGCCCGAAGAGCTGGGTCATGTCCGCATGACGCTGGCCGCCGCCGACGGCCAGATGGTGCTGACGCTGACGGCCGACCGGCCCGAGACGGTCGAGCTGATGCGCCGCCATATCGACCAGCTGGCGCAGGACTTTCGCGACCTCGGCTTTCGCGACCTGAGCTTTTCCTTCGCCCAGCGCCACCCCGACCAGCGCCCCGGCGCCTTCCCGACCCCGGCCGACGCACCGCCCGATGCGCCTGCGCCCGCCGCAACCGCGCCGCCGGTGCCGGAACGCGCGGCAGCGCTGACCGCCCATGCCGACGACCGCCTTGACCTTCGCCTTTGACAGGAAGAACCGATGCTGACCAATGCCACCGCCAACGCAACCTCGACCGGCCCGCAGGCCCCGCCCACCGCCGCACAACAGGCCTCGGGCGACTTTCAGATGTTTCTCAAGATGATGACGGCGCAGATCCAGAATCAGGATCCGCTGAACCCGATGGATGCGTCCGACTATGCGGTGCAGCTGGCCACCTTTTCCGGCGTCGAACAGCAGGTCAAGACCAACGAGCTTCTGACAGCCCTGATGGGCCAGATGGGGGTGACGGCACTTGGTCAATATGCGGGCTGGGTCGGGATGGATGCCAAGACGACGGCGCCGGTCGGCTATTCGGGCGCGCCGCTCACGCTTTACCCGGCCCCGGCGGTTGACGCGGCAAGGACCGTGCTGGTGGCCTATGACGCCCGGAACCACGAGGTCTTGCGGCAGGAGATTCCGGTCAGCGCCGACCCGATTCTCTGGACCGGGCAGACCCAGAACGGCGGGCAGGTGCTGAACGGCGCCTATTCCTTCCGTCTGGAAAGCCTGGATGCGGCCGGCAAGGTCATCGCGACCGACAATGTCAGCGCCTTTGGCCGCATCACCGAGGTCCGCCAAAGCGCCACCGGCCCGCAACTGGTCCTGGCAGGCGGCGCGACCATCGCCCCGGCCGAGGTCAAGGCCCTGCGGCCCGGCGGCGCGCCGTCCTGAAGGTCAGTGCCCCAGTGCGACGGCGAGCGCGGCACCGAGTGCGATCAGCAACAGGCCCGCCAGCACCGACCCGACGGTCAGGCGCCGCGCCGTGACCGGGCGCGGCGGCGGCTCGGTGCCCCGGGTCAGCATCTCCTCGGCCAGTTGCGGCAGTTTCGGCCCGAAACGGCCGAGCACCCGCGCCGTATTGACAAGGTCGCGCAACAGCGCCTGCGGCCCGACATTGCGGCGCACATAATCCTCGACCACCGGTCGGGCCACCTGCCAGATGTTGATCTGCGGATCCAGCGACCGGGCCACGCCTTCGACCACCACCATCGTCCGCTGCAGAAGGATCAGTTCGGTCCGGGTCTGCATGCCGAACCGTTCCGTCACCTCGAAAAGATAGGACAGAAGATGCGCCATCGAAATCTGGTTGGCGCCCATCCCGGCAATCGGCTCGCCCACCGCCCTGAGCGCCCGGGCGAATTCGTTGATGTCACGGTCGCGCGGGACATAGCCCGCCTCGAAATGCACCTCGGCGACGCGGACGTAATCGCGGCGGATGAAGCCCAGAAGAATCTCGGCATAGACCCGGCGGGTATAGCTGTCGATCTGGCCCATGATGCCGAAGTCATAGGCGATGATATCGCCATCGGCCGCGACCTTCAGATTGCCCTGATGCATGTCGGCATGGAAGAACCCGTCGCGCAGCGCATGGCTGAGGAACAGCTGCAGCACCCGCGCCGCCAGCCCCGGACAATCATGCCCGGCGGCCTGCAAGGCCTCGACATCGCCCAGAGGCAAGCCCTCGGCCCAGCCCAGCGTCATGACCCGCCGCGATGACAGATGCCAGATCGGCTGGGGCACGCGGAAGCCCGCGTCCTTGGCGGTGTTCACCCCGAATTCCGAGGCCGAGGCACTTTCCAGCCTGAGGTCAAGCTCGCCCAGAACCACGCTTTCAAAATGCGCGATCACGTCGGTCGGGCGCAGCCGCCGCGAGGCGGGCGACAGAAACTCGATCAGGCGCGAGGCAAAGTAAAAGGCGTCGATATCGCGGCGGAAGGCGCGCTCGATCCCCGGCCGCAGGATCTTGACCGCGACCTCTTCGCCGGTGGCCGCCACCCGCGCCCGGTGGACCTGCGCGATCGACGCCGCCGCCACAGGCTCGGAAAACTCGGAAAACATCGCCGCGACCTGATGGCCAAGCTCGGCCGCGACCGTCGCCTCGGCGGTGGCCATGTCGAAGGGCGGCAGTTTGTCCTGCAGGACCCGCAGCTGGTTCGCCAGATCCTCGCCCACCACATCGGGCCGGGTCGACAGGACCTGCCCGAACTTGATGTAGGCGGGGCCAAGCGCCGTCAGCGCCCGCGTCACCGGCGGCAGCGCGGGGTCGCCGCGATAGCCAAGCCAGCGGAACGGCCAGCCCATGACCCTGGCCGCCAGCCGCAGCCGCGGCGGCACGTCCATCGCCTCGAGCGCCAGCTTCATCGCGCCGGTCCGCTCGAACGTGGCACCGGTGCGGATCAGCCGCCAAAGGTTGTGGGGGCCCCGCATGTCAGATTTTCCAGCCCGAATGCAGCGCCGCAATCCCGAGCGACAGGTTGCGGTATCTGACCTGCCCGAAGCCCGCCGCCCGGATCATCGCGGCAAAGGCCTCTTGTTCCGGGAACTTGCGGATCGATTCCACCAGATACTGGTACGAGGGCCGGTCATTGGCGACGAGTTGCCCCATCAGCGGAATGACGTTGAAGGAATAAAGGTCATAGGCCTTTTGCAGCATCTCGTTCGGGATCCGGCTGAATTCCAGCACCATCAGCCGCCCGCCCGGCTTCAGGACGCGGTGCGCCTCGGCCAGCGCATCGGCGACGCGGGTGACGTTCCGGATGCCAAAGGAAATCGTGTAGACGTCGAACGAGTTCGCGGCAAAGGGCAGTGCCATGGCGTCGCCGACGATCCAGTCCAGCTGGCCCGCCAGATTGTCCGCCTCGGCGCGCTTGCGCCCCTCGACCAGCATGCTTTCGGTCATGTCGCAGACGGTTGCATGACCGGTCCCGGCCCGGCCGAGAAAGCGGAAGGCGACATCACCAGTCCCGCCTGCGCGCGACCCTGACCTGCTGGCGAAACTCGACGTCGTCGCCGGGCGGGTGCTGTGA
>CAZORV010000061.1:0-15567 GCA_964582215.1 uncultured Frigidibacter sp. | reverse complement strand
TCTCGCGGCCCAGCTTGCGGTGGTCGCGCTTGGCGGCCTCTTCCAGCATGGTCAGGTAGGCTTTCAGGTCATCGCGGTTCCGGAAGGCGACGCCGTAGATGCGCTGCAACTGCTTGTTGCGGTGATCGCCGCGCCAGTAGGCGCCGGCGACGGACATCAGCTTGAACGCATCGGCCGGAAGCTGGCCGGTGTGCTGCAGGTGCGGGCCGCGGCACAGGTCCTGCCAGTGGCCGTGCCAGTACATGCGCAAGGGTTCGTCCCCGGGGATCGCCTCGATCAGCTCGACCTTGAAGGGTTCGCCTTTGGCGACATAGTGGGCGATGGCGCGCGACCGGTCCCAGACCTCGGTCTTCACCGGGTCGCGGGCGTTGATGATCGCCTTCATCTCGCGCTCGATCAGGCCGAGGTCTTCGGGCGTGAAGGGCGCCTCGCGGTCGAAGTCGTAATACCAGCCGTTTTCGACGACCGGGCCGATGGTGACCTTGACCTCGGGCCAGAGGGTCTGCACGGCGCGGGCCATCACATGGGCAAGGTCGTGGCGGATCAGTTCCAGCGCCGGGGCTTCGTCCTTCATGGTATGGATGGCGATGCGGGCATCGGCGGTCAGCGGCCATTGCAGATCGTGATGTCTGCCGTCGACGCTGGCCGAAATCGCCGCCTTGCCAAGCGAGGGGGCGATGGCCGCAGCCACTTCGGCCGGGGTGATGCCGCGCGGGAAGGCGCGCTGGTTGCCATCGGGAAATGTCAGGAAAATCTGGCTCATAAGCCGGCTCCTCGTCGGTTCGGCGCCTACGGGTGCGCCCGGTTGCGGGTGTTGTGGTGGGGTGTCTATCCCGGTTTTGGCCGGTGGTGTCAACGGGGCAGCCGCCCCCGTTGCCATCGGCCTTGAACCGCTGACGGCCCTGTGGCACCCCCGGGGGAGTATTCAGGCAAAGAAAAAGCGGAAGGGGCGGGGGATGGGCGAGGTTCTGACGACGGCAGAGGGGCGGCGGATCGCCTATGACCGGCTGGCGGGCAAGGGGCCGGGCGTGGTGTTTCTGGGCGGCTTCCGGTCGGACAAGGAGGGGACCAAGGCGCTGGCGCTCGAGGCCTGGGCGCGGGCGCGGGGCCGGGCGTTCTTGCGGTTCGACTATTCGGGGCACGGCTCGTCGTCCGGGGCGTTTCTGGACGGGTCGATCGGCGACTGGCTGGCGGATGCGCGGGCGGCGATCATGGCGCTGACCGAAGGGCCGCAGGTGCTGGTCGGGTCGAGCATGGGGGGATGGATCGCGCTGTTGCTGGCGCGGGACTGTCCGGAAAAGGTGGCGGGGCTGGTGACCATCGCCGCTGCGCCGGACTTCACCGAGGATCTGGTGCTGGCGGGGTTTTCGGCGGCCGAGCGGGAGGAGCTGGCCCGGACGGGGCAGGTGGCGGTGGCGTCGGACTACGGGGATCAGCCCTATGTCTATACGGCGCGGCTGATCGAGGAGGGGCGGCGGCATCTGGTGTTGCGCGCGCCCCTGCGGTTCGGGGTTCCGGTGCGGTTCCTGCAGGGATCGGCCGACAGGGACGTGCCGCCCGAGGTCGCGCTGCGGCTGTTCGCCCATGCCACGGGCGAGGATATCCGCCTGATGCTGGTCAAGGGCGCCGATCACCGGTTCTCGACGCCGGACTGTCTGTGGCTGATCGAGGCGACGGTGCTGAAGGTGGTGGCGCGGGCAGGGCGGGGCTGAGGTCCGGTTGGGGGAAGGCGGATGTCCCTGCCTGGCGCGTCGCCGGAAAAACCGACCTTTCATGAGCGGGGGCGCTCTTCGACCGGAAGATCGGCTTTTCCCGCTCAGCCGGACGGTTCGGGGAAGCATCGCTCGCGCTCGGTCAGCAGCGGTAGGGTGCGTGCTCGCACGCACCGCCCCAGGTCGCCCAAAGCGACCGGGCAGCGCCCGCCCCTCCGGGGGGCTGGCACTGCCCTCTGCCCGTGCTGGCTGAGAGGGTCCCGGCGGACGGGTTCCCGAGTGAGCGGGGCCGCTCTTCCACTGGAAGATCGGCTTTTCCCGCTCAGCCCGGCGTCCGGAAAAGCGTAGGGCCGCATCAGTCGGCAGGGGCAGGTGACCCTGCCGCCGCGCGCCGGTCCCACGCGCACCGCCCGGTCGCCCAAAGCGACCGGGCAGCGCCTGCCCCTGCGGGGGGCTGGCGCTTCGCGCCGCCCGGGTCAGGCACCGCCCTCTGTTCGTGCTGGCTGAGAGGGTCCCGGCGGACGGGTTCCCGAGTGAGCGGGGCCGCTCTTCCACTGGAAGATCGGCCTTTTCCGCTCAGCCCGGCGGTTCGGGGAAGCATCGCGCGCGCTCGGTCAGCAGCGGTAGGGTGCGTGCTCGCACGCACCGCCCCGGTCACCCCAAGCCCCCGGACAGCGCCCGCCCCTCCCGGGGGCTGATGCTTCGCGCCGCCCGGGCAGGCACGGCCCTCTGTTGGTGGCGGTTGAGATGGTTCCGGGGCGACGTCCCCGCATGAGCGGGGCCGCTCTTCCGCTGGTCGATCGGCCTTCTCCGCTCAGCCCGGCGTTTGGCATGGGGACGGCACCGCCCGGGTCGGCAGGGTCACCGGCCCCTGCCATGGGGACGCCCGGCCGTGCAGTATCAGCGCCAGAAGCCAGCCTGACCGGCCAGCAGGCCCTGCAGCCGCGCCAGCCACCTTAGCCGTCGTCCGGGGCGGGGCAGGCGGCCGCTTGCCAGCCGCTCGGCCGCGACTTCGGCGGGGCAGGGCAGGCCGGTGACCGGATCGGTGTAGCGCGGATAGGCGATCAGCACGGCATGGACCAGTGCGGCCAGCGTCGGCCGGGCGGTGCGGTGCGGGACGCTCGCGCCAAGATCGCGGGTCAGGCCCCAGCCGGCGTAGAAGGGCACGCCAAGGCAGGTGACGGGCCGCTCGCGGATCAGCGCCTCGAACCCCAGGGTCGAGGTCATTGTCCAGACCTCGTCCACCAGGTCGAGCAGCGCGGCAGGGTCGGCACCCGGCAGGATCAGGTCGGCCAGGCCGTCCGCGTCGATGCGCCCGGGCCGCAGGCCCGCCTCGACGTCCGGGTGCGGTTTGTAGATCAGGACCGCCCCGGGATTGTCGGCGCGGACCCGGCGCAACAGCGCGAGGTTCCCCCGCACCTCGCCTGCGCCAAGGATGACCGAGGCGTCATCCTCGACCTGACCCGGCACCAGAATCCGGTGGCCCGCGGGCAGGGCGGGCAGGGCGCCGGTGCCGGTGTTGTACTTGGACAGGCCGGCCTGCCGCAGTTGCCGCATCAGCCGGCGGGCGCGGTCCTCGCCGCCCGGCGGCGGTCCGGCATTGATCAGCGCGTCAAGGTCGCTGGGGCGCCGCGGGTCGTAATAGATCCCCCGCCGGTCGGCCACCAGCGACAGGGGCGGCGTCAGCGCCGCACCCAGTCCGCGCGAACGCAGGAACCCGTCCTCGACATGGCGCAGGTGCGGTGCCGGGACGTCCGTGCCGCCCCCCCAGACCAAAAGGCCACGCCCGGTCCGCATTGCCTCGGCCGCCGCCTCGGCCGGGTCGGCGCGAAAGATCAGCGGCCGGTCGCGCCCGAAGGCCCGTTGCAGATGCCGATGCTTCCAGCGCCGCATGCCCGCCGCCACATGCCCGTGCCGGTCCTCGCGAAAGGCCCGCACCTCGGCCTCAAGCTGGGCCAGCGCCTCTTCAAAGCTGCAAAGCCGGTCGCGGCAAGGGTCGTACCAGACCGGGTACAGGATCATCGCCGCCGCGAACAGCTGCGCCCGCGTCAGCTTGCGCTGGCGGCGGTAGACCGGCGCCTGATCCTCGGTCAGGCCCCAGCCTGCATAGAAGGGCTGGCCGAAGACCCGCGGCCGGTGCCCGGCCAGAATCGCCTCGAACCCCATCTGCGACGAGACGGTATAGACTGCGACGGCGCCGTCGAGCAGCGCCTGCGGCGACAGTGCCGGGTCGGCAAAGGCGATATTGCCCATGCCGCAATCCTCGGGGCCATAGTGGCCCTGACGGTGGCCCGCCAGGGTTTCGGGATGGCTGCGGATCAGGATGCGGGCGCCGGGATGTTCGTCCATCGCCACGAACAGCATCTCGCGGAAGGTCGCGGCGGTGGCGCCGCCCTGACCGATCGACGCATCGCCCCGGGTCTGGTCGATCACCAGCACGTAGCCCGGCGCCGGCGGGGCGGCCTCCGGGTCGCAAAGGTTGTATTTTGACAAGTTTCCGGCCTTGATCCGGGCCATCCCTTCGCGCGAACGTCGCAAAAGGTCACTGTCGTCCAGGGGATGGGTGGTCAGCAGACGCTCAAGATCCGAGGGCACGTCGGCGGCAAAATGCACCCCGTGCCGGTCGATCAGCAGGCCGAGCGGCGCGGCGCCCTCGCGCCCCAGCCGGACCGAGCGGAGAAAGGGATCCTCGACCCGCAGGACCGGGCGGCCGGTCAGATCGGCCACCGCCTCGCCGCGCGGTGCGGTCGGGCTTTTGCCCCAGACGCCGACCCAGTCGTCGGGCCGGACCGGGGCGCCAAGGCGGATGTCCCAGCCCGCCAAAGCAAGGATGCGGCGGATGCGGGCGTCGGTCAGAAAGCCGCCGTTATAGACGAAAAGCCGCCGGGGGCCTTCGCCACCGGCGGCTGGCTCATGTTGCGGGCCGTTCAATTCCCGGCGAGTGTGTTGACCGAATTGGCCGAGCTGGCGGTGCCGGTCAGCACGGCAAGGGTCTTCTGCCACTGGACATAGGGCGCCTCGGTCACATAGATCGTGTCGCCGTCGCGGATCAGGAAATCGCGGGCGTTGAACAGCCCGTCCGGCTCGGTCAGGTTCAGCACATAGGCGATGCGCTGCGGGCCTTTCAGATCCTTGCGGCCGAGGATGGAATTGGCAATCGGCGCCGTCTCGTCGCGCAGGACAAACACGCCCTTGGGGTCGGCGAAATTGGTCTGAAGCCCGCCGACCTGCGCCAGCGCCTCGATCGCGGTCAGGGTCGGGGTCTGGAACTGGACACGGCTTTGCGACCCCGTGGCGCCCATCGCGGTAAAGGACCGGGGATCAGCCTCGACCAGGATCACGTCGCCGGGCCGAAGGGCGATGTCCATGTCCGGATCCTCATAGACCTCTTTCAGCCGCGCCTGACCGCTGCGGCCGCCGCGCGTCACCGTCACCTGCGCGGACTGCGGGTCGACCGCGACGCCGCCGGCCTTGGCGATCATCGCCGACAGGGACCGGGTCGGCCGTTCGATCTGATAGACACCCTGGCTGCCGATGTCACCGATCACCGAGACGGTCGCCCCGTCGCCCGCCAGCCGCGTCACCTCGACCTGCGGGTCGGGGGTCTGCTCGGCCAGCTTTTCGGTGATCAGGCGGCGGACCTCTTCCAGCGAATGGCCCGAGGCCTTGAGGCGCCCGGCATAGGGCACGAAGATAAAGCCCGAGCCGTCGACCTGCACCTCGTTCAGGACGGTCGAATTCAGCCCGCGCGCCGCCAGAAGCCCCTGATCGACGTTTTCCCAGATCGTCAGCCCCAGCTTGTCGCCGGGCCGCACCTCGTCCGAGCCGACAAGGCCCGCCTGACGGAAGTTCGACGAGAATCCCATCGGCGTCTCTTCGCCGGTGATCCGGGCGACGCGCGCGTCGACGGGGATGATGAAGGAATTGCCCTGCTTTTCCGCGCTGCCCGACAGGACTTCGCGCTTGTTTGGACCCGACCGCGGCAGGCCGCAGGACGAGACGCCAATGCCACAGGCAACAAGGACCAGCGCCGTGGTCCAGCGGTTCGACAAAATGCTCACAGCCCTCGGTCCTGTTTTTCTTGACGTGCTCGTTTTGCCGAAATTCTAGGGGATGGGTCGTGCAAAGAACAGGTTTTTTATTGCACAACCCAAAGGTGTTGCCTTGCTGCCGCGTCGGCGTCGGCGTCGGCGTCGGCGGGCGCCAGCAGCGCCTCATAGGGGTCGGCGGGTGCCAGCATCATGTCGACCAGCCGCCGCAAGGCCCGCCGCCGCCCCGAGGCCGAATAGAACCCGCCCGGCACCTGCGAGGTTTCCAGCAGGAACTGCCGGTATTCGGCATAGGCCCGGGCGTCGGGCCGGGCGGGGGCGGCGAAGAATTCGTCCAGCGGCTGGGGTGAGACGAATTCGGGTTTGTCATAGACGGCGCGGCCGAAAATCCGGACCGGCAGCCCGCGCCAGAGCGCCTGCTGGGCGGCCGTCGAATTCACGGTGACGGCGCTCGCGGCCTCGCGGAGCAGGGGGGCCAGCTTGCCGCCCCGGACAAAATGCACGCGGTCCTGCAATCCGCGCGCCCCTGCGCCCGCGCGGATCAGCCGGGCGACCGGCACCCGGCCATCTTCCAGCGGGTGGGCCTTGAAGACCAGATGGTGATGGGCCGCGGCGCCGCGCGCGAACCCGTCAAGGCAGAGGTCGATGAAATCCGCCATCGAGGACAGGTCGGAATGGGCGCGGAAGCTGGCGTCATGTTCCAGTTGCAGAAGGACAAGATGATAGGGAAAGCCGCCCCGGCGGATGCGCCACGCGGCGATGCGGCGTTCGGCCCGGTGCAGCGGCAGCGCCAGAAACCGCCGCAGGTAAAGCTGGAACTCGGTGGCCACGCCGATCGCCCGGTGCGGGCGAAAGGCCGGGTAGGCGCGGTTCAGCGCCAGAAGGCAGAAGTGATAAAGCGCGCCGTAGAACATATGTTCGCGCATGTCGCCCCAGTGCGGCGGCGCGGGCGGCTGTTCGGCGCCGGGCCGGGCCAGGGCCGCGCGCATCTCGGCAAGGCTGATCGCCATCAGCCGCGAATGGCCGTTCGACCCGTCGCGTTCATAGGTCAGCCAGTAGGGGCGGATGTAACCCTCTTCAAAGACATGGATGCGAAGGCCGCGTTCGCGCGCAAGGCGGATCGCCTCGGCGTGGACCGGCCTTGTGTCGCCATACAGCACCAGGTCGGTGATACCATGGCGGGACAGAAGTGCGGCACAGGCCTCGGGCCAGCGGTCGGCACTGTCGCGAAAGGCGATGTAATTGTCCCGCCGCCAGAAAAGCTCGTCCCCCCGGTTGAACCCGACACGGTGAACCGTCGCGCCCGCCTTGGTCAGCGCGGCGGCCAGCGCGCGGAAGAACGGGCCGTGCGGGCCTTGCAGGAACAGAAAGCGGCGGTCGGAGACGGGCAGGGGCAAGGGATCAGCGGAACCTCGTGTGGCGTCCCCGCCGTTCTGCCCGGCTTTGGCGCGAATGTCACCCGGAATGGCGCCCGAGCGCCCCGGACCGCCCCCTTGAACCGGGCGGCCGAATAGGACAGGGTCCGGCCGACAGCGAAAGGAAGGTCCGATGTTCACTGGCATCATCACCGATATCGGCGAGGTCACCGCCCTGACACGGGAAGGCGATCTCCGCGCCCGGATCGCCACGTCCTACGACCCCGACGGGATCGACATCGGCGCCTCGATCGCCTGCGACGGCTGTTGCCTGACCGTCGTGACGCGGGGGCGCGAGGCCGGGGCGCGCGAGGCTGGGGGGCGGGGCTGGTTCGACGTCCAGATCTCGGCCGAAAGCATTGCCCGGACCAATATCGGCGATGGCAGCGCCGGCTGGGTCGTCGGCAAGCGGCTGAACCTCGAGCGCGCCCTGAAGGTCGGGGACGAGCTTGGCGGCCATATCGTCTCGGGCCATGTCGACGGCGTGGCCCGGATCGTCGGCATGCGCGACGAGGGGGCAAGCACGCGCTTTACCTTTCGTGCGCCCGAGGCGCTGGCGGGGTTCGTGGCGCCCAAGGGGTCGGTGGCGCTGAACGGCACCTCGCTGACGGTGAACGAGGTGGCGGGCGCCGAGTTCGGGGTGAACATCATCCCCCATACCAAGGCGGTCACCACATGGGGGACGGCGCGGGTCGGCGACGCGGTGAATATCGAGATCGACACGCTGGCGCGCTATGTGGCGCGGATGCGGGAATGGGCGGTCTGACCGGGGGGCTGGCCATGGCCGGGATCGGGCACAACGGCGGGCCGGGGCTGGAGCCCGGCGGCGGCTGGCGGACCCATTGCTGGAGGGCGGCGCGCGAAAGCCTGCTGCCGCATCTGCCGGTCGAGGTCGTGCGCACCCGCGTCCGCCGGGCCGAGGCGCTGGGCCTGCCCTACCGGACCTATGCGGGTTTCCGGGCAACGACCGGGCATGACATCATCGCCTTTCTGTTTTCCTCGAACGCGCTGCGGCTGCTTGTGCCCGCGCCGCAACTGCCCGCCGACCGGGCGGCGAAGCTGGCGGCGATAGGGGCCTGCGAGCGGATCGGCCTTGCCCAGCCGCCGCTGACGGCCGGGCAGATGCGGCAGGCGGCCCCGGCCCTCGACGCGGCCTGTCGCGCCCCTTACGCGCTGGGGTCCGAGCGGGCGGCGCGCGCCGACATCCGGGCAGCGCTCGGATGGATCGCTGCCGATACGGTCCTGCTGATCGGCGAGGGCGAGCTTGAACGCAACTGGTGTGCCGCCGCACGGCTTGGCGGCTACCTGCCCGCCGCGCAGTATTTCGCGCCCTGAAGCGCCCCCGGGGAGATGTTCCCGCATGAGCGCGGCCACGCTTGCACCGGAAGATCGGCCGATCCCGCTCAGCCGGCGTCGGAGAAAGAACTGCGCGCCCAGCGGTAGGGTGCGTGCTCGCACGCACCGCCCGGTCGCCCGACGCGACCGGGCAGCGCCTGCCCCTCCCGGGGGCTGGCGCTCCGCGCCGCCCGGGGCAGGCGCCGCCCTCTGTAGTTGCCAGCCGAGCCGGTCTCCGGGCAACGTTCCCACATGAGCGGGGCCGCTCTTCCACCGGAAGATCGGCCGATCGCGCTCAGCCCGGCGTCGGAGAACAACCTGCGCGGGTCCAGCGGTAGCGGTAGGGTGCGTGCTCGCACGCACCGCCCTCTGTTGGTGGCGGTTGAGAGGTTCCCGCAAGAGCGGGGCCGCCCTTCCACCGGAAGAACGGCCTTTGCTGGTCAATCCGGCGTCCGGTTCCTCACCGCCCCGGGGACCGAAATCCGTCGCGCAACGCCGGCCCCGCGACGGGGCCGGCGCTGCCCGGCATCCTCAGGCCCCGACGCGACCGCCGACCTAAGACAGCCGTGCCTCGGCCAGGGCGGCGCGGGCATGGTGCGGGTGGCGGAACAGCATCCAGTAGATCACCACATAGATGCCGATGACCATCAGCCCCACCCATTCGATCCTGAACGGCGTGAACTGATAGGCCAGCACCAGCGCGAACTGCACACCGAAGTTCATCGCGTAATAGACCGGCTTGCCCAGCCGCTCGGCCGACAGGCCGAGATTGCGCGAATAAAGCCGGATCAGCGCGTCAAGCGAGTTCACGACGAACACGATCCCCACAGCCACCATGAACCAGTTCAGCCAGCCCGGGATGGCAATGTCGTTCTGGTAGTAGATGTGCAGAACACAGAACCAGGCGGCCAGCGGGATCGACGGCAGAATGACCATCGCCACCGCCAGCGCCCATGTCCTGAGCCCGCCGATGAAGTTCGACACGAACTGGCCGATCATCACGCTCCAGGAAAACCACCAGAACAGGTAGAATTCATGATAGTCGTTGATCGGCGACATGAAGTGGGTGATTTTCGGGAAATAGTCCATCAGCTGCGTCGCCTCGCCCGCCATGGCCGAAATCCCGACGCCGGAATAGACGAAGGTTCCGGCAACCAGCGCGCAGAAGATCAGGCAGACGAATGTCCAGGTCGAGGTCAGCGCCAGCCAGCGCAGGATATGCAGGTCGGCGCTGGTGTAGACCGACACGGCAATCACGAAGACCGCAAGCCCCCAGCGCGCCGCCTCGGAAATGCCCGGGATGTAGTTCGGCAGTGCCGTGTAGAACAGATAGCAGGAAAAGGCGCAGGTCGCGACGACGGTCAGATTGTAGAACCAGCGGACGAAGTTGATCTCGAAAACCTTGAGGCGCGGCTCGAACATCACGAAATAGAAGGTGGACAGGAAGTACATCATCCAGACGAGCGGCCCCCACATGCCGAACTCGACCGCCAGCGGATTGGAAAAGGCAAATTCGGGCTCGGACGCATAGACCGGAAATTCGGTCAGCGGCAGCATGATCAGCCCCATGTCGAGACCGGCGGTAAACAGCAGCGCCACCAGTGAAACGATCCCCATTGGCGTCGGGCCGTTGCAGCGCACCGTTCCCCAGCGCAAGACGACAAAGACCGCGCTGAGCAGGACAACGGCATAGGCAACGGTAATTATGTACGACATTCGATTCCTCCCACGGAACTGACACGACTTTTTTGATGAGATGCCGGTCTGCCGGGGTGACCCGTTGCCGGACTTTTGCTGTCGCGAAACGGTGCCGCGACAGGTTCAGCCTACAGCTTAAAGTTTGGGCGTTTGTTGATTAACCGATCAATCAATGTGCATCTGCGACATGTTCGGGCCAAATGCGCCGTGCGACACCATGCCTCGCCGTCCCTGGCTGTGCGCCATCGAACAAAGCTTGTTTCCCGGCGGCCAACTCTGGCCTCTGGCCTATCGCGCGCCTATCGGCTATTGCCGCCGGGACCATTCCCCGACTGGCAGGCCATGAGCGACGATCTGAAAAGCGCGATCTCTTCCACCGAAGAGATTATCGAAGAGGCCCGCAATGGCCGGATGTTCATCCTTGTCGATCACGAGGATCGCGAGAATGAGGGCGATCTGGTGATCCCGGCGCAGATGGCGACGCCCGAGGCGGTGAATTTCATGGCGATGCACGGGCGCGGGCTGATCTGCCTGACGCTGCCCGGCGCGCGGATCGACGCGCTTGGCCTGCCGCTGATGTCGACCAAGAATTCGTCGCGCCACGAGACCGCCTTCACCATCTCGATCGAGGCACGCGAGGGCGTGACCACCGGCATTTCGGCCCATGACCGCGCCCGCACCATCGCCGTCGCCATCGACCCGCTGCGCGGGGCGGCCGACATCGCCACGCCCGGCCACATCTTTCCGCTGCGCGCCCGCGAGGGCGGCGTGCTGGTCCGCGCCGGTCACACCGAGGCGGCGACCGACGTCAGCCGTCTGGCCGGGCTGAACCCCGCCGGCGTGATCTGCGAGATCATGAGCGAGGACGGCTCGATGGCACGGCTGCCGGAACTGGTCAGCTTTGCGCAGAAGCACCGGCTGAAGATCGGCACCATCTCGGACCTGATCGCCTACCGGCTGCGCAACGACAGCCTTGTGCGCGAAATCGCCGAACGGACGGTGACCTCGGTTCACGGCGGCGACTGGCAGATGCGGGTCTTCGCCGACGCGACGCAGGGCGCCGAACAGATCGTCCTGATCAAGGGCGACATCACCACCCCGGCCCCGGTACTGGTCCGCATGCATGCGCTGAACCCCTTGGAGGATGCGCTGGGCCTGCATCCGGCGCATGCGGGCCAGATGCCCGCCGCGATGCGCGCCATCGCCGCCGAGGGCCGGGGCGTGGTCGTCCTGCTGCGCGACACGGCGATGAAGCTGGCGCTGGACGAAGAGGCCGCCCCGCACAAGCTGCGCCAGTACGGGCTTGGCGCGCAGATCCTTGCGGCGCTCGGCCTTGGCCGGATCGAGCTGCTGACCAACTCGGGCACGCCGAAGATCGTCGGTCTGGACGCCTACGGGCTGGAAATCACCGGCACCCGCCCGATCGTGATGGAGTGATCATGGCCACCAGCGAAACCCACACCACCCTGCCGCTGCCCGCCTTTGACAAGCCGGTCAGGCTGCTGATCGTCGTCGCCCCCTATTACCGCGACATTGCCGACAACATGATCGCCGGCGCCCGCGCCACCGCCGCCGAGGCCGGGGCAACCGTCGATCTGGTCGAGGTGCCGGGGGCGCTGGAAGTGCCGACCGCCATCGGCATGGCCTTTCGCATGGCCGACTATGACGGGTTCGTCGCCATCGGCTGCGTGATCCGGGGCGAGACGACCCATTACGACACGGTCTGCAATGACAGCTCGCGCGGGATCACCATGCTCGGCCTGTCGGGCGCCTGCATCGGCAACGGCATCCTGACGGTCGAGAACCGCGCCCAGGCCGAGGTGCGCGCCGATCTCCATGGCCAGAACAAGGGCGGCGGCGCCGCGGCGGCGGCCTTGCATCTGATCGCGCTTTCCCGCAAATGGGCCCGCCAGACCAAGGGCATCGGGTTCAGGCCGCAGGGCGACCCGATGCGGCTGGCGCTCGACAGCGACAAAGGACCGACCCGCGCATGAGCGACGCGCCGCGCAAGCCGACGACCGAGGAAAAGCGGCAGATGAAATCTGCCGCCCGGCTTTATGCCGTGCAGGCCCTGTTCCAGATGGAGGCCGGGGGCCAGTCGGTCGACCAGATCCGCCGCGAGTTCGAGACCCACCGCTTTGGCGCGATGATCGAGGGCGAGGAACTGGCCGAGGGCGACAGCCACCTGTTCCGCCGGGTCATCGAAGAGGCGGTGAACTGGCAGGCCAGGATCGACCAGATGACCGACCGGGCGCTGGTGGCGAAATGGCCGATCGACCGGATCGACCCGGTGATCCGCGCCCTGTTCCGCGCCGCCGGGGCCGAGCTGATGCAGCCCGCGACGCCGCCCCGCGTCGTCATCACCGAATATGTCGACGTGGCGCATGCGTTCTTCCCCGAGGGCCGCGAGGCGAAGTTCGTGAACGCCGTTCTTGACCATATGGCCCACGAGGCCCGCCCCGAGGCCTTCTGAGGCGCTCGGGCCTTTCCATCAGCGGCACCCCGCTGGCCTCAGCGGACGGTAGGGTGCGTGCTCGCACGCACCGCCCCGGCGCCCAAACGCCCGGTCGCCCGAAGCGACCGGGCAGCGGCTGTCCCACATAGGCGGGCCGCCCCGCCCGGCCCGGGGGCCGTCACCCTGACAGCCGCTCAGGCCTTGATCAGCCCGTAGGGTGCGTGCTCGCACGCACCGCCCCCCCGGGCCCAAACCGCCGGGAAGGGGACAACGCCGCCTCACTCGGCAGGGGCACGCGACCGATCCCGCCCACTCCGCCCGGTCGCGCGAAGCGACCCGGCAGCGGCTGTCCCACATACGCGGGCCGCCCTGCGCGGCCCGAGGGCCGTCACCCTGACAGCCGCTCAGGCCTTGATCAGCCCGAGGCCTTCAAGCTTCAGGATCACCTGATGGGCGCAATTGTCGACGTCCTGATTTTCGGTCTCGACGCGCAGCTCGGGGCTGTCGGGAACCTCGTAGGGGTCTGAAATCCCGGTGAATTCCTTGATCTTGCCCTCGCGCGCCAGCTTGTAAAGCCCCTTGCGGTCGCGGCGTTCGCATTCCTCGATCGCGGTCGCCACATGAACCTCGATGAAGGCGCCGTATGCCTCGACCATCTCGCGCACCGCGCGGCGGGTCGCCGCATAGGGGGCGATGGGCGCGCAGATGGCGATGCCGCCGTTTTTGGTAATCTCTGACGCCACATAGCCGATGCGCTTGATGTTGATGTCGCGGTGTTCCTTGCTGAACCCCAGTTCCGACGACAGATGCTTGCGCACCACGTCGCCGTCCAGCAGCGTCACCGGACGGCCACCCATCTCCATCAGCTTGACCATCAGCGCGTTGGCGATGGTCGACTTGCCGGACCCCGAAAGGCCGGTGAAAAAGACCGTGAACCCCTGACGCGCGCGCGGCGGCGAGGTGCGGCGCAACTCGGTCACCACATCGGGGAACGAGAACCAGTCGGGAATGTCCAGCCCCTCGCGCAGGCGGCGGCGCAGTTCGGTGCCCGAAATGTCCAGCACGGTCGAACCCTCCGGCACCTCGTCAACCGGATAATATTGTGCCTTTTCCTGCACATATACCATCTGCTTGAAGTCGACCATCTCGATCCCGACCTCGGCCTGATGCTGGCGCACCAGTTCCTGCGCGGCATAGGGATCGTAGAAATCCTTGCCCTGGCTGTTCTTGCCGGGGCCGGCATGGTCGCGGCCGACGATGAAATGGGTCAGGCCGTGGTTCTTGCGGATGATCGCGTGCCAAAGCGCCTCGCGCGGGCCGGCCATGCGCATCGCCAGGTTCAAGAGCGACAGATGCGTGGTCGAGGCCGGATATTGGTCCAGGACCGCCTCATAGCAGCGCACCCGGGTAAAATGGTCGACGTCGCCCGGCTTGGTCATGCCGACGACGGGATGGATCAGAAGGTTCGCCTGCGCCTCGCGCGCGGCGCGGAAGGTCAGTTCCTGATGGGCGCGGTGCAGGGGGTTGCGGGTCTGGAAGGCGACAACGCGGGTCCAGCCGAGCTTGCGGAAATAGGCGCGCAGTTCATTCGGCGTGTCGCGGCGGCCCTTGAAGTCGTAATGGACCGGCTGCTGGATGCCGGTGATCGGGCCGCCGAGATAGACGTTGCCCGCCTTGTGATGCAGGTAGTTGACCGCCGGATGGGCGATGTCGTCGGCGCCGAAGACCAGCGCCGCCTCGCGCGCCTTGTTCGGCTGCCATTTGTCGGTGACCGACAGGATGGCCAGGATCACACCCTCCTGATCGCGAAGCGCGATGTCCTGCCCCGGCGCGACGCCCTCGGCGAACTTTTCGCTGACGTCCAGCGTCACCGGGATCGGCCAGAGCGTCCCGTCTGCGGTGCGCATGTTTTCAAGGACGCCGTTGTAGTCGGCTTCGGTCTGGAAGCCCTTCAGCGGGAAGAACCCGCCGTTCATCAACAGTTCCAGATCGCATATCTGGCGCGGGCTGAGGTCCCATGACGGCAGGTTCCCGGCCTCGGCCTTCAGTTTCTGGGCCGAGTCGTGCGAGACATAAAGTTCCGGGATCGGAGCGTGGTTGGATTGTGCCATGGCGGAAGCCTCGTTTGTTGGCGAAGAACGGGCGGACCCGCATTTGCGCGGCGGTCTAGCCGCCTATCAGGGACAGATTCAAGCGATTTGGCGGCCCGCCCGGCGAAAAGGGCGGAAATGCCGGGGGGTTGCAGGGGTTTGGAATGGCGTTCCCGTATGGGCGACTTTCAGGGAAATCCCGTCCGGTAGCCGCACGGTTTTGCAGCGGAATCGGAACATCTGCCCGGCAAGGCGGCCGGATCAGCCGCCGCCCGCCAGCCGCCGCTGCAGATCCTGCAGGACGAACAGCCGGATCGCCGTCGCAAGGCCGCTGTCCATCACCCGGGCGCCGTCGATCTCGGCCGCCAGCCGGTTGATCGGCTGCCCGCGCAGGGCGGCCATGTCGCGGAAGGCCTGCCAGAACTCCGGCTCGAGCGAGACGCTGGTGCGGTGGCCGTTCAGCGTCAGCGAGTGCTTTTCGGGGCGGCTCATGGCTTTGGCTCGCGCCGGTGGGCGTCAAGGCTGGCGCGGGCCTTTTCGGCCTTTGCCTCTTCCAGCGCCCGCTCGGCCGGGGTCCGGCCGAACCGCACGGCATTCTCGTCCGCCTTTTGACGGTCGGCGGCACGGGCGGCCGCCTTCCGCCTTTGCCTGAGGTTGACGATCCCGGCCATCAGCCCCTGGGCCCGACCATATCCTCGGGCCGGACAATCCGGTCAAAGGTCTCGCCATCGACGAAGCCCAGCGCGATCGCCTCGTCCCGCAGCGTCGTGCCGTTCTTGTGCGCGGTCTTGGCGACCTTGGTGGCATTGTCAT
>CAZORV010000060.1:0-15678 GCA_964582215.1 uncultured Frigidibacter sp. | reverse complement strand
GGCTTTTCGGACGAGTTCGTCATCCCGGTCAGCCGCTGGACCGAGATGAAGGCGGCCGAGATCGACGCCGCGCCCGGCCTGCGCACGCTGCTTGGCAGCGCCGAGGTCGGCCCCTGTCTGGTCGAGGATGCGGGGCACCGCGCGCTTTATATCTTCAACCATTTCGAATATGACAGCGGCACGCTGAAGGAAGAATATGATCGCGACATCGCCAATGGCACGCCGATCAACGTGCCGGCGAACTATTACCCCGACGACAACCCGGCCCGGCCGCCGCTGAACCGCTGGCGCAGCCACGCCCACCTTCTTTACGGCAACTGGATCAACGAGATCTACCAGTCGACCCCCTACGACATGGGCAAGATCGGCACCTGAACCTGTGCGTCGGCCGGGCGGTTCGGGTGGAATTCCGGCGTGGTGGCAGGGTCATTTGGTCCTGCCGACCGAGGCGCCGTGACCGCCTTCTCCGACGCCGGACCGAGCGGAAAGGGCCGATCTTCCGGTGGAAGAGCGGCCCCGCTCATGCGGCAGCCTCTCCCCGGTGGCTTTGGGCCCCGGGGGCGGTGCGTGCGAGCACGCACCCTACCGCTGGGCCTGCGCAGTCTCTTCTCTGACGACGGGCTGAGCGGGACAAGCCGGTCTTCTGATGGAAGAGCGGCCCCGCTCATGCGGGAACGTCTCACCGGGACCGTCTCAGCCGTCACCAACAAAGGGCGGCACCTGCCCCGGATGGCGCGAAGCGCAAGCCCCCCGCAAAGGCAGGCGCTGCCCGGTGGCTTTGGGCCCCGGGGGCGGTGCGTGCGAGCACGCACCCTACCGCTGGACCCGCGCAGTTTTTTCGCCGACGCCGGGCTGAGCGGGAAAGGCCGGTCTTCCGGCGGAAGAGCGGCCCCGCTCATGCGGGAACGTTTCCCCGGGGGTCCGCTGCAGCCCTCACGACAGAGGGCAGCACCTGCCCCGGGTGGCGCGAAGCGCCAGCCCCCCGGGAGGGGCAGGCGCTTCCCGGTCGCTTTGGGCGACCGGGCGGGGCGGGTGGAATCGGCTCGTGGCGGCAGGGTCACCGGCCCCTGCCGACTGCGGCGGGTGTCGAGAGGCGTAGACGACAGCCTGCGCCGCGCCGGGATGCTCAGAGCCGTCCAAACGCCTCTTTCTGGCGGGCGGTCCAGCGCACATGCATCCGGTGGCCGTCCTCAAGGGTGCTTTCCGCCTGCACGATTCCCGCCGCATGCAGCCAGGCGCGCGCCTTGCCCTTGGCAAAGGGCACCAGCAGCCATTCGTCGCTGCGCTCTTCATCCAGCGCCTCGGTGATCGCCTGCAAAAGCGCCGGCACCCCCGCACCATCAAGCGCGCTGACCGCCTGAATGCCGGGCGTCCGGGCGTCCTGCACCAGAAGCGCGGCCCGCATCTCGGGCGACAGCTGGTCGATCTTGTTCCAGACCTCGATCATCGGCACATCCTCGTCCAGCCCGAGTGATTCGAGGATCTCGCCCACGTCGCCCGCCTGCTCTTCGGTCTCGGGGTGAGCGATGTCGCGGACGTGAAGGATCAGGTCCGCCTCCAGCACCTCTTCCAGCGTGGCGCGGAAGGCCGCGACCAGCTGGGTCGGCAGGTCCGAGATAAAGCCGACCGTATCCGACAGGATCACCTTGCGGCCCGACGGCAGGGTCACGCCGCGCATGGTCGGGTCGAGGGTGGCGAACAGCATGTCCCGGGCCAGAACCGCCGCGCCTGTCATCCGGTTGAACAAGGTCGATTTCCCGGCGTTGGTATAGCCGACCAGCGCCACCACCGGAAACGGCACCTTGCGCCGGGCGGCGCGGTGCAGCTCGCGGGTCTTGACCACCCTCTCCAGCTGGCGGCGGATCTTGACGACCTCATCGTCGATCGCCCGCCGGTCAGCCTCCATCTGCGTCTCGCCGGGGCCGCCGACAAAGCCAAAGCCGGACCGGCCGCGCTGGCGCTCAAGATGGGTCCAGGCCCGGACCAGCCGGGTCCGCTGATAGGACAGGGCCGCAAGTTCGACCTGCAGCACACCCTCGCGGGTGCGCGCCCGGTCGGCGAATATCTCAAGGATCAGGCCGGTGCGGTCCAGAAGCTTGACCTTCCACGCCTTTTCCAGATTGCGCTGCTGGACCGGGCTGACCGGACCGTCGACCAGAACCAGATCGACCTCTGCCTCGGCAAAGCGCGCCTTCAGCTCTTCGATCTTGCCCGATCCGAACAGCATGCCCGCATGAATGCGCGGCAGCCGGACCGTTTCCGATCCGACCACCGTGATATCGGGCAGCGCATTGGCCAAAGACACCGCCTCGGCCAATGCAAGCGCGGGCGCCCGGCGGTGTTCGGCCTTTGTGTCGGGGTGCAGGACAAAGGCGCGCGTACCCCCGTCGCGCCCGTCCTCGGTCAGACCGGTTTCGGGCAGGCTCAGTCCTCACCCTCGTACAGCGAGATGGCCTGACCCGGCATGATGGTCGAGATCGCATGCTTGTAGACCAGCTGCGACTGGCCGTCGCGGCGCAAAAGCACGCAGAAATTGTCGAACCAGGTGATGACACCCTGAAGCTTGACCCCGTTGATCAGAAAGATCGTAACGGAAACCTTCGTCTTGCGGACCTGATTGAGAAATGCGTCCTGCAAATTCTGTTTGTCGGCAGCCATTTCATTATGCCTCGTTTCTTATACGCACATTATTCGCCCCACGGTGGCTCGCCGGGGACTTGCGCCCAGTATGCCGAAGTATTTTTCTTTCGCCAGCGCAAAAAACGCTGCGTTTTCAAAGAAGCATCAGTCGGGCGCCCTCAGGGTGTGACCCGACGTCACACTTCCTCTTCCTCATCCTCGAAATGCGCCATGCGCGCGCCGGATTTCGACGTCGTGACCACACCCAGCGACTTCAGCTTGCGGTGCAGCGCCGAGCGTTCCATGCCGACGAAACTGGCGGTCCGGCTGATGTTGCCGCCGAACCGGTTGATCTGGGTCAGCAGATATTCGCGTTCGAACAGTTCCCGCGCCTCGCGCAGCGGCAGCGTCGCAAGGCCCCCTGTCAGGGTGATCCGCCCCTCGGACGGCATCGCCGCCCCCTGCCCCGGCAGATCATCCGGTTCGATCGCCGCCGCCGGATCGCCAAGGATCAGCGCGCCTTCGATGACATTGCGCAACTGGCGGATATTGCCCGGCCAGTCCATCGTCTGCATCACCGCATCCGCCTCGTCCGACAGGGCACGCAGCGGCAGGCCCTGGGCCTTGTTCAGATGGTCGATGAAATGCCGCGCCAGCATCGGAATATCCTCGCGCCGGTCATCCAGCGACGGCACCGCGACCGGCACGACATTCAGCCGGTCAAACAGTTCCTGCCGGAACCGCCCGGCGGCAATCTCGGTCGGCAAGGTGCGCGTGGTCGAGGAGATGACCCGCAGGTCGACATGGATCTTGTCGGTGCCGCCGACGCGGACGAACTGTTGTTCGGTCAGCACCCGCAGGATTTTCGACTGCGTGCCCAGCGGCATGTCGGCAACCTCGTCCAGATAGACAAAGCCGCCGTGCGCCTGTTCCAGCAGGCCCTTTTCGACGCCGCGCTCGGGTGTTTCGCGGCCGAACAAAACCTCTTCCATCCGCTCGGGCTCGATCGCCGCCGAGGCGACCGACACGAACGGCCCCGAGGCGCGGCTGGAATTGGCGTGGATATAGCGGGCGGCCATTTCCTTGCCGGTGCCCGGCTCGCCGGTCAGCATCACCCGGGCGTTCGACTTTGTCACCTTGTCCAGGTTGGCCTTCAGGGTGCGGAAGGCCGTCGACTGGCCGATCATGTCCTGAACGCTCAGATCGCGGCGCCGCAGCGAGGCATTCTCGCGCCTCAGCCGCGAGGTTTCCATCGCCCGCATCACCACGACGGTCAGCTGGTCGATGTTGAACGGCTTTTCGATGAAGTCATAGGCGCCCTGCTTGATCGCGGCGACGGCGATCTCGATATTGCCATGGCCGGATATGATGATGATCGGGATGTCGGGGCGGTCGCGCTTGACCGCCTTCAGGATGTCGATCCCGTCCATATGGCTGTCCTTCAGCCAGATATCGAGGATCATCAGCGCCGGCGGGGCGGTGTTGATCTCGGCCATGCATTCCTCGGCATTGCCGGCAAGGCGCGTGGCGAACCCCTCGTCTTTCAGGATGTCAGAGATCAGTTCACGGATGTCGCGTTCATCATCAACGATCAGGATATCGGTCATTTCCCACCTCCCACGGCCTCGACGGCCTTGTCTTTCACGGCCCGTGACGCGGCTTTCGCGCGCGGCAGGCGAATTTCGGCCATGGCGCCGACATGGCCCGTGCCGTCAAAGGCGGCCGCATCGGTCAGGGTCAGCGCGCCGCCATGTTCCTCGATGATTTTCTTGACGATCGGCAGACCAAGGCCGGTGCCCTTTTCCCGCGTCGTCACATAGGGCTCGAACAGCCGCGCCCGGTCGGGCGGCAGGCCGGTGCCATTGTCGGAAATCCGGATGGTGATCAGATCGTCGGCCACCTGCATCGCCACGCGAACCTCGGGGACGTAGCCCGGTTCAACGCCATTTTCCAGTTTCGCCTCAACGGCTTCGCCCGCGTTCTTGATCAGGTTTGTCACCGCCTGAGAGATCATCGTCGCGTCCAGTTCGACGATCACCGGCCCGGCCGGCAGATCGGCCGTCAGCCGCGCGCCGTGAAGCGCGCCCTCCTGCAACGCCACCGCGTCGCGCATCAGCCTGGCCAGATCATGGTCATGGCGGTCGGGTTCGGGCATGCGCGCGAATTTGGAAAACTCGTCGACGATGCGGCGCAGGTCGCCGGTCTGGCGCACGATCACGTCGGTCATCTGTTCAAGGCTGTCGGACTCGGGCCCGACCATCGGCGCGAACTTCCGCCGGATCCTTTCGGCCGACAGCTGGATCGGGGTCAGCGGGTTCTTGATCTCATGCGCGATGCGGCGGGCCACGTCGCCCCAGGCGGCCATCCGCTGGGCGCTGACCAGGTCGGTCACATCATCGAAGGCCACGACATAGCCTTCCAGCCCGCCGTCGGAATTGCGCCGCATCGACATGCGGACCAGCAGGCTTTCCAGCCGCCCGCCGCGACTGACCTTGATCTCTTCCTGCGCGACCTCGGCCGTCCCTTCGCGAAGCTTGCCGAAAAGCGCCGCAAACTCCGGCACGGCCGCGTCCAGCGCCCGGCCAATGTCGCGCCCCTCGTCCAGCGCCAGCAGCTTGGTCGCCGCACGGTTCAGGAAGTCAACCGCCCCCTCGGCGTTCAGCCCGACGACGCCCGCCGTCACCGAGGACAGAACCGAATCGAACAGGCGCCTGCGGTCTTCGGTCTGGCGGTGACTGTCGACCAGCGCCTGGCGCTGGTTGCCCAGCTGGCGGGTCATCTGGTTGAAGACCCGCCCCAGCATGGCAATCTCGTCGTCGCCGGCCTCTTCCATGACCTGCACGCCAAGATCACCCGCACCGACCCGCTGGGCCGCACCCGCCAGCCGCCCGACCGGCCGCGCCAGCCGTTCGGCGAACCAGAGGCCCATCCAGATCGCCGCCAGCACCAGGATCAGCGCAAAGCCGACATAGACCAGGCCGAACTCGAAGATCACCTTGCCGCGCGTCGCCTCAAGCTGCTGGTAAAGCCCGACCGTCGCACGGGTATCATCCAGCAAATTCAATATCTTGCCGTCCACACTTCGACTGACGTAAAGATAGCGGTCCGGAAAGCCGGTCAGTTGCGTCAGCGCGCGGAATTCGTTGTTGTCCCAGTCCTCGATCAGCACCAGCTCGCCATTTTCGGCGCGCTTGACCTGATCCGCCGAGGGTCTGTCGAAGTCGAACAGATAGCTCCGCTCGCCCCGCGCCTTCAGATCGCCGGCGCCGTCGATCACAAAGGCCTCGCGCAGGCCGCGCTGGATGCGGCTCTGGCCTTCGGTCAGGATCTGGCGAAGGTCACCGTCGGTCAGAAAGACGCTCGCCTGCTTGGCCAGACTCATATAGCCGGCCAGCGCCTCGGTGTCGGTCGTCAGGTCGCGGCGATGTTCCTCCTGATAGGCTTCCGCCGCGGCCAGCGAAGTGCCGACCACGCTGCGCACCCGGTCCGAGAACCAGCCCTCCAGCCCGATGTTCAGCGTCAGCCCGGCGAAGATCGCCACCAGAATCGTCGGCACCAGCGCGATCCCGGCAAAGATGCTGGTCAGCCGCAGGTGCAGGCGCGACCCGGCGGACTTGGCCCGCCGCGCCGCGATCATCCCGGCCAGCCGCGACAGGACCAGCCCCGCCAGCAGCAGGAAATAGACCAGGTCGGCCAGAAGGATCAGCCGCAGCGCGTCCGACCGCGCCCCCTGCGCCATCGGCCCGAGGATCACGAAGGTCGCAAAGGCCAGGATCGGACCCAGCACCACCAGACCGATCGTCAGGACATTCTGGACACGCCGCTGCCGGCGCAGCCGGCTCAGCCGTTCCCATGTCCAGTTCCGACCGATCCCTTGCAAGGGGTCGCCTCTTTCTCCGCTGTGCGCGGCTACCGCTGATGCCGTCGTCGCCCCGTGATCATACCCGGCCGCTGGTGCCGATCCGCCACAGGTTCTGTTGCGGTTTTACATCAACTTGCGCCGCCGTGTCACGCGGATATCGAGGTCGGTGATCTTCTTGCGCAAAGTATTGCGGTTGATGCCCAGAAGATCGGCACATTTGGCCTGATTGCCGCCGGTCGCGTCCAGCGCAATCTCGATCAGCGGCACCTCGATCTCGTGCAGGATGCGGTCGTAAAGGCCCGGCGGCGGCAGAACCCCGCCGTGCAGGTCGAAATAGCGGCCAAGATGGCGCGCGACCGAGGCGGACAGTTTTTCGCCCTCGGCGGCGCGCGGCGGCTCGGTCGTCTGGCCCATCAGCGCGACCTCGGTCTCGGCCCGGGTGATTTCCGGCCCGAGCGCTGTAACGGCAAGCCGCTTCAGGGTGTTTTCCAGCTGCCGCACATTGCCGGGCCAGGGATAGGTCCGCACCAGTTCGGCCGCGTCCGGCGCCAGCCGCCGTTCGACGCCGCCGTCACGCCCGGCGCGCGCCAGAAAATGTTCGGCCAGCAGCGGGATATCCTCGACCCGGTCGCGAAGTGCGGGCACGGTCAGCGTCACGCCGCCCAGCCGGAAATACAGATCCTTGCGCAGCTGGCCCGATTGCAGACGCTCGCCCAGATCGGCCTGCGAGGTCGCCAGAATCCGCGGCCCGGGTTCGGGCATCGCGTCCAGCATCCGCACGATCCGTCCCTGCGCCTCGTCGTCGAAGTCGGCAATCTCGTCAAAGACCAGCGTGCCGCCCTTGGCCCGGGCGAACAGGCCCGCCGGCCCCTCCATCGCCTTCATGTCGGCGACCTGCGCGGTGACGAAGGGCTGCGCGCGGCGGTCGGAAAAGTCATGGATCGCGCGGGCCACCAGCGTCTTTCCGGTGCCGCTTTCGCCGGTGATCAGCACCGGCAGATCGGCGTTCATCACCCGCGCCACCAACCGGTAAAGCGCCTGCATCGACGCCGTCCGCCCGACCAGCGGCAGATCGCTTTCGATGGCGCGGGGGGCGGCGGGTTCGGTCGCCGGCCCCTTGCGGCGCTGCGCGTCCAGCGCCCGCGCCGCCCGCTTCATCAGGTCGGGCAGATCGAAGGGCTTGGGCAGATAGTCCCAAGCCTCGGCCTCGGCCGCCTGAATCGCCGTGACGATGGTGTTCTGCGCCGAGATGATGATCACCGGCAGGCCGGGCCGCTGGCGGGCGATCTCGGGCAGTGCCTGCAGGCCGTTGCCGTCCGGCATGACCACATCCGAAATGACCAGGTCGCCCTTGCCCTCTTCCACCCAGCGCAGCAGCGTCACCATGGACGAGGTCGCATGGACCCGGCAGCCCGCCCGCGTCAGCGCCTGCGTCAGAACCGTGCGGATCGTGCGATCGTCGTCGGCGACAAGAACCGTGCCGTCCATCCTAAACCTCTTTATGCGCTTTGGGCAGGGCGATGCGGAAACTGGTGCGCCCCGGCTGACTTTCGACACCGACCCAGCCTTCGTGGTCGGCAATGATCCGCGAAACCAGCGCCAGCCCAAGGCCGGTGCCATTCTCGCGGCCTGAAACGAACGGATCGAAGATGTCCTCGATCATGCTGGCAGGGATGCCGGGGCCGTCGTCGGTGATCTCGACCTGCACCGGCAGGGCGCGGCTGCCGTCTTCACGCCGCAGACGCAATGTCAGGTCGTAGAATGTGTGGATGCGGATGGTGCCGCCGCCCGGCCCCGCCGCCTCGGCCGCGTTTTTCAGAAGGTTCAGAAAAACCTGCGTCAACTGATCGGGATCGGCCCAGACCGGCGGCAGCGAGGGGTCGAAATCCTCGGTAAAGCGCATGCGGGTGGCAAAGCCCAGTTCGGCCGAGCGGCGGGCGCGGTCCAGAATGTCGTGAATATTGACCGGCTGGCGGTCCGGGGGCTTCAGCCGGCCGAACTGTTCGACCTGCTCCAGCAGCTTCACGATCCGCCGCGTCTCGCCGACGATCAGGTCGACCAGTTCCTGATCGTCGGCATGCAGGTTCATCGCCAGAAGCTGCGCCGCGCCGCTGATCCCTGCCAGCGGGTTCTTGATCTCATGGGCCAGCATGTCGGCCATGCCGATGGCCGAGCGGGCCGATTTCGTCAGCCCCTGCGCCCGGCCCAGACGGTCGGCAAACTCGCGCGGGGCGATCATCAGCAGGATGGTGCCGGGGCTGCCGGCCAGCGGCGCCGCCTGAATGTTGCACAGGACCGGCGGGCGGTCGCCGATGGCGACCTCGACGTCATTGATGAACAGGGTCGAGTGCCCGGCGCGCATCCGGGCCAGCGCCTCGTCCAGCGCCGGATTGACGGTCAGGCGGTCGAACAGGGCCTGCCCGACCAAAGCCTTGGCCGAGACATTGATGAATTCCTCGGCGGCGGGGTTTGCGCCCTCGGTCAGGCCGCCCGGGCCGATCAGAAAGGCCGGAACCGGGATCGAGGACCAGAGGCTGGCGGGGACCGGCACCATCACGCGGCCTCCTGACAGGGGGCGTCGGCAAAGGCGCGGGCGATCAGGGCCAGAACCTCGGCCGGGTCGGTCGCCACCATCAGCCGCGCCCGGGCAGCCGGGTCGACGCGGGCCGTGTCGGCGTACCAGCCCAGATGCTTGCGGGCGATGCGAAGGCCAAGGTCGCGGCCGTAAAAGCCCAGCATCGCCTCGTAATGTTCGGCGATCAGCGCGGCCCGCGCGGCGCCTTGCGGCACCTCGGGCACCGGGCCGCCGTCCAGCGCATGGGCAATCTCGGCCAGCCGCCAGGGCGCGCCCTGCGCCCCCCGGCCGACCATCACCCCCGCCGCCCCCGACAGGGCCAGCGCCTGCCGCGCCGCGGCGGGCGAGGTCACGTCGCCGTTGGCCACCACCGGGATCGCCACCGCGCCCACCACCCCGCCAATCGCCGCCCAGTCGGCCTGCCCCTTGTAGAACTGCGCCCGCGTCCGGCCATGGACCACGATCATCCGCACGCCCGCGCCCTCGGCCCGCCGCGCAAGCTCGGCCGCGTTCAGGCAATCGGCGTCCCAGCCCAGCCGGCATTTCAGCGTCACCGGCAGATCGACCGCGCCCGCCACCGCCTCGATCAGCGTCAGCGCATGGTCAAGGTTGCGCATCAGCGCCGAGCCTGAGGCCCCGCCCGTCACCTGCTTGGCCGGGCAACCCATGTTGATGTCGATGATCCGCGCGCCCATGTCCGCCACGATCCGCGCCGCCTCGGCCATCGGCCCCGGTTCGCGCCCGGCCAGCTGGACCGAGGTGGCCAGCCCCAGATCGCCCAAGCCTATATCGCCCAGGCCCAGATCGGTGCGCGCCTTCGCCCGGACCGAGGGCCGTTCGGTGACCATCTCGCCCGAAGCGACCATTTCCGAGACCAGAAGCCCCGCCCCGAAGCGCGCGACCATGCGCCGGAACGGCAGGTCGGTGATCCCCGCCATCGGCGCCAGCAGCACCCGGGACCCGAGCGTAAGATCAGCCAAAGCGATCGGCAAATGCCTATTCCTTGTGCAATACCCTGTCCTGTTACCGCCGCCCGGGGCCAGCAACAACGAACAAGCCGCATTATTCGCGCCGGATTCATCGAATGCACAAGATTTAATCACCCACGCGCCCGCCTGCCCGGTTTGCCGTCACAAGCCCGCGCGCACCGGACCGGGGGTCCACCGGCCCGGCAGCGCCGCCCCGCACCCCGTCCCCGCACCCCGTCCCCGCGCCCCGTCCTTGCCAGCACCGGGCGCAAAGGCTAGATCGGCCGGGTCAGCCGGAGCCGCCCATGGACGAGACGCTCGCCATCATCATCACCGCCGCCGGGCGCGGGACGCGCGCGGGCGAGGGTCCGCCGAAACAATGGCGCGCGGTTGGCGGCCGCCCGGTTCTGGCCCATACGATCGCCGCCTTTCAGGGTCTGGGCCGGATCATCCTGACGCTGCATCCCGACGACATGGCGCAGGGCATCGCCCTGACCCAGGGCCGGGCGACGCTGATCGCCGGGGGCGAGACGCGCGACCGCTCGGTCCGCAATGCGCTTGAAAGTCTGGAAGGCTCGGGCGTGACCCGGGTGCTGATCCATGACGGGGCGCGGCCCTTTCCCTCGCGCGGGCTGATCGGGCGGGTGCTGGCGGCGCTGGAGGATCATCAGGGCGCGGCCCCGGCCCTGCCGGTTGCCGATGCGCTTTGGCAGGGCGCGGACGGCCGGGTTACCGGCCTGCAGGACCGGACCGGCCTGTACCGCGCCCAGACCCCGCAAGGCTTTCACTTTCCCGCGATCCTCGCCGCCCACCGCGCCCATCCGGGCGGCGCGGCCGACGATGTGGCGGTGGCGCGCGCCCACGGGCTTGACGTCGCCATCACCGGCGGCGAGGAGGAGAATGTCAAACTGACCTGGCCCGGCGATTTCCAGCGGGCTGAAAGGATGCTGCGGGTGACGGATGTGCGTGTCGGCAATGGCTATGATGTCCATGCCTTTTGCCCGGGCGATCATGTCTGGCTGTGCGGCGTCAGGGTTGCGCATGACAAGGCCCTTCTCGGCCATTCCGACGCCGATGTCGCCATGCATGCCCTGACCGACGCGATCTATGGCGCCCTGGCCGAGGGCGATATCGGCCGCCATTTCCCGCCGTCCGACCCGCAATGGAAGGGGGCGGACTCGGCGATTTTCCTGGCGCATGCCGGGCAACTGGCCACCGCGCGCGGCTATGCCCTGTCGAACCTTGACGTCACCATCGTCTGCGAGCGGCCGAAGATCGGCCCCCATGCCGCAGCGATGGCCGAACGGCTGGCGGCGATCCTGGGGCTGGCGCCCGACCGGATCAGCGTCAAGGCGACCACGTCGGAACGGCTCGGCTTTACCGGGCGCGAAGAGGGGATCGCGGCGCTGGCCACCGCGACGCTGGTGAAGGCATGACAAGGGTTTTGACGGTCTTCTTCGGCCTCGGCCTGATGCGCCCCGCCCCCGGCACCTGGGGATCGCTCGGCGCGGTCCTGATCGGCTGGGCGATCGACCGGTGGACGGGCTTTCCCGGCCTGCTGGCCGCGACACTGGCCGTCACCGCGCTTGGCTTCTGGGCCTGCGGGCGCGAGCTGGCGGGCCGCCCGGGCGATGATCCGTCCGAGATCGTGATCGACGAGGTGGCGGGCCAGTGGATCGCCCTCCTTCTGCCGTCGCTGGCCTTTTACGGGCGTGGCTGGGACGGCTGGCTGCCCTGGCCCGCGCCGCTGGCCGCCTTCCTGTTCTTCCGGCTGTTCGATATCTGGAAACCCGGGCTCGTCGGGCGGGCCGACCGTCGCGGCGATGCGGCGGGGGTGATGCTGGATGACCTTTGGGCCGGGCTCTTCGCGGGCCTTGCAACGCTGGCCGCAGGCGCGCTCTACCATGCGCCGCTGATCTGGTCCTGACGGGCGATGCGGGCGCTGGCCGAGCGGCTTTTGGTGGCGGCCCGCACCCGGGGCGCGCTGATCGCCACCGCCGAAAGCTGCACCGGCGGCATGATCGCCGCCGCCATCACCGACGTCGCGGGCGCCTCGACGATCTTCGACCGGGGCTTTGTCACCTATACCAACGCCGCGAAAGTGCAGATGCTGGGCGTCCTGCCCGAGACGCTGGCCGCCCACGGCGCGGTCAGCGAGGACGTGGCCCGCGAGATGGCCGAGGGCGCGCTGGCCCGGTCCGGGGCGACGCTCGCCGTCGCCGTCACCGGCATCGCCGGGCCGGGCGGGTCCGAATTCAAGCCCGAAGGCCGGGTCTGTTTCGGACTTGCCCAAAAAGACGCCGCCACCCGCACTGAAACCGTCGAATTCGGTGCCATCGGCCGCGATCTTGTCCGGGCGGAGACACGGAATCACGCGCTGACGCTGCTTTTGGGCGCGCTTTGACTTTGCGGAATGCCCATTTATTCGGCATGTGAGCGCTAACGACGCCTGATTTGCGTGCACTTGGCAAACTGCCGTAATTTTCGGCGCCTCACGCGCATCTGTCGCTTTTATCGGCGCCGCTTTCGGGTTTCCACGGGCCTCGCGAACCTTGGGGGGAAGAGATGTCAGCGGCTGATACCGGTTTTGTGCTATTTTCGACGGCGATGGTCCTGATGATGACCCTGCCGGGTCTGGCGCTGTTTTACGGCGGGCTGGTCCGGGCGCGGAACGTCCTGTCGGTCTTCATGCAATGTTTCGCCGTGGCCGGGCTGATGAGCCTTTTGTGGCTGGTCATCGGCTATTCCGTCGCCTTTGGCGACGGCGGGCCGCTTTGGGGCGGACTTGGCCGCATGGGCCTTGCCGGTGTCACCGGCGACACGCTGAAGGGCACCCTGCCCGAGGTGGCGTTCTTTGCCTTTCAGATGACCTTTGCGATCATCACCCCGGCACTGTTTCTGGGCGCCTTTGCCGAACGGGTCGGCTTTGCCTTTGTCCTGATCTTTTCGGCGCTCTGGCTGGTGCTGGTCTATGCGCCGGTCACGCATTGGGTCTGGGGCGGCGGCTTTCTGGCCGATGGCGGCATCTTCGGCGCCCTTGGCGCCCGCGACTTTGCCGGCGGGATCGTGGTCCACGAGACGGCGGGCCTAGCGGCACTGGTGCTGGCGATCATGATCGGGCCGCGCCGGAACCGCACGACGCCCCCCCATGCGCCGGGTCTGGTCGCGATCGGCGCGGGCCTGCTTTGGGTGGGCTGGTTCGGGTTCAACGGCGGCTCGGCGCTGGCGGCCAATGGTCAGGCGGCGATGGCGATCACCGTGACGCATCTGTCGGCGGCCGCCGCGGCACTCAGCTGGGCGCTGTGGGAAAGGATCAAGTTCGGCCGCTCGTCGCTTGTCGGCATCGTGACGGGCGCGGTTGCGGGGCTTGCCTCGATCACCCCGGCCTCGGGGTTCGTCGGCCCGATGGCGGCGCTTCTGATCGGCGGCATCGCCGGGGTGCTTTGCCAGGAGGCGGTGATGCTGATGCGCGGCAGGTTCCGCATCGACGACACGCTGGACGTCTTTGCCGTCCACGGGATCGGCGGGATTTTCGGGACATTGATGATCGCGGTTCTGGGTGCGGGCGCCTGGGCGGCGCAGCTGGGTGCGCTGGCGATCGTCGGGGTCTGGACATTGGTGCTGACCATTCTGCTGGCGCGACTTGTCGGGCTGGTCGCGCCGATGCGGGTGGACGGCGAGGCGGAACACAATGGCCTCGACCTCGCCTGCCACGGCGAGCGGGCCTATGACCTGAACTCCTGAGGCAGACCAGGAGGCCCCGGCGCGGGGGCCGGGGCCGCGCGGCGTCCGGCGGGTCGCCATCGGCCCCCGGGCCAGACCCGGGGGGCCGATATCAGGCCCCGGTCGACGGCCGCCCGTAAAGCGCCTCGGCCCGGGCCTCGAACGCCCGCACGACGCGCCGCATCGCCTCGTCGAAGACCACGCCGATCACCGCCTGCAGGATCGCATTGCGAAATTCGAAATCGACCGAGAAATCCGCCTCGGACCCGCCGCCGGGCACGTCGGCAAAGGACCAGTGCGAATGGAGATGCCGGAAGGGGCCGTCAAGATAGTCGGTCTCGATCCGCCGCTCGGCCGGGAACAGGATCACCCGGCTGCCGAACCGTTCGCGGAAGACCTTGAAGGAAATCACCAGATCGGCCTCCAGCACCTCGGCCCCGTCCGCGCGCCGGCTGCGCGACCGGATGCGGGCCGCCGAGGTCCAGGGCAGGAACTCGGGGTAGCGGCCGACATCGGCGACCAGCCCGTACATCTGGTCCGCCGTCCAGGGCAGCGCCCGTTTTTCCTGATGAGAGGGCATCGCGATCCCCGGTGACAACCGGCGCCGCTTTCCGCTATGCAGGGGCGGAAATCAAGGGGGTCCCATGCCGCACCGCGCCTATGTGATCGACGAGATGATCTCGGCCAAGGCGATCGCCGCGCGGGTCGAGGCGCTGGCCAAAGAGATCACCCGCGCCTTCCGGGGCACTGACAAGCTGATCGTCGTCGGGCTTTTGCGCGGCTCTTTCGTGTTCATCGCCGATCTGGTGCGCGAGATTGACCTGCCCCTCGAGGTCGATTTTCTGGAAGCCTCATCCTATGGCAATGCCATGGAAAGCTCGCGGGAAGTCCGCATTCTCAAGGACTTGCGGGGCGAGATTGCCGGGCGCGACGTGCTGGTTGTCGAGGATATCGTCGACACCGGCTTCACGCTTCACCATGTGAGGAACCTGCTTCTAAGCCGGGGGCCGAAGCGGCTTGAGGTCTGCGCGTTGCTGGACAAACCCGTGCGGCGGGAGGTGCCGATCAAGGCGACCTGGACGGGGTTCGAAATCCCCGATGAGTTTGTCGTGGGCTATGGCATCGACTTCGCCCAACGCAACCGCAACCTGCCCTGTATCGGCAAGGTGCGGTTCACCGAAGGGCCCGGGGAATGAACCTGAGGCTCTGGGTCAGGATGGCGCAGCTGGCGCGCCATCCGCCGCCCTTGTGGCGGGTCATTCTCGGGGCAGTGGTGATCGCCATCTGCCTGGCTCTGGCCGGGATCGAATGGCTGGGCTATTGGCCGGACGGGCTGGTCGTGGACGATCGCAAAGGGCGGCTGCGGCCGTAAGGCCGGGCTATTCGTTCCCGCCCTGGTGCAGCGGACGTGCCTTTCCGCTCGGCGGGGGCCGTTGCCGCTGCAGACAGGCACCGTTCCACCCGCACCGCCCCTTTCGGGGGCCGAGGAGGCCCCGGCGCGGCCTTCCCACAAAGCGGGACGCTCTTCCGCCGGAAGATCGGCCTGTCCCGCTCAGTTCGACGTCAGGGCGAGGTGACATCGCATTTCATCCGGCAGGGGCCATCGCCCCTGCCGTGACGGAACGATTCCACCCACATCGCCCGGTGGCCCAAAGCGACCGGGCAGCGCCTCCCCCTCCGGGGGGCTGGCGCTTCGCGCCACCCGGGGCAGGTGCTGCCCTCTGTCGTCGTGTGATGCGGCGGTCCCGGGGAAGCGTTCCCACATGAGCGGGGCCGGTCTTCCACTGGAAGACCGGCTTGTCCCGCTCAGCCCGGCACTCGCCGAAGGGATCGCGCCGCCTTTGTCGGCAGGGGCCATCGCCCCTGCCGCCGCGGACCGGTCCCACCCACACCGCCCGGTCGCCCAAAGCGACCGGGCAGCGCCTGCCCCT
>CAZORV010000059.1:6261-15693 GCA_964582215.1 uncultured Frigidibacter sp. | reverse complement strand
GCGGTTGTCGTCGATCGAGAAGACCTGCTTTTCGGTCACCTCGGCGATCAGGCCGCTGGCGTCCAGTTGCCCGGCGAAATGCTGGGTCAGCCGGTGGTTGCGCTGGCTGGACGACCGGCCGAAATGGTCGAACGACAGCCGGAACCCCCGGGCGATTTCGGCCTGAACCTCGTGCATTTCGGCGCAATAGGCCTCGACCGGTTTCCCGGCCTTGGCGGCGGCGAGTTCGGCCGGGGTGCCATGTTCGTCGGTGGCGCAGATGAACATCACCTCATGGCCCATCGCACGGTTGAAGCGGGCGAAAAGGTCGGCCGGCAACTGGCTGCCGACAAGATTGCCCAGATGCTTGATGCCGTTGATATAGGGGATCGCCGAGGTGATGAGAATCCGCGCCATCTGTCCGTCCTGTCTGCCCGCCGGGGGCCGACAGTCACCGGCCCGTTCCGCGCCGTGGTTTAGCCGCTATGGCTGCGAAGAACCAGCCTTCTGTTCGGGGTCAGTTGCCGGCCGTCAGGCGGATATGGGCGGTGATGTCCAGCCGCACCTCGTCGCCGACAAGATCGGCAAAGCCGGTGGCACCGAAGTCGCCGCGCCGGACCCGGCCGGTCAGGCGGATGGTCAGGGCATCACGCGCGCCCTTCGCCGTGCCGGGCGGGCGGAACAGCCGGGCGGTCAGGGTGACCGGCCTTGTGACGCCGCGGATGGTGATGCGGCCCTCGACGCTGGCGCCGTCCGGCAGGGCACGGACGCGCGTGCTTTCAAAGCGGATGTCGGGGAACCGGGCAGTGTCAAGGACGGTCGGGCTTTTCATCGCCTCGGTGGCAAAGGGCAGGCCCATGCGGGCGGCGGCGGGGCTGAGGGTGACGCTGACCCGGCTTGCCGCCGCATGGTCGAAGTCCAGCGACAGATCCGCCCGCGTCACCGGCATGGTGCCTTTCAGCGGCTGCTGGCCCATGGTGATGCGAAACCCGACCTCGGACCGGCTCTGGTCAAGCGCATAGGCCAGCGGTCTGGCGGCAAGCGGGGTGGCCAGTGTCAGAAGGGCAAGGGCGAGAAGGGCGCGGATCACTTGCCTGTCCTGTCCGGTGGCGGATGCCTGACCATAGGCGCATTCGGGGCAGCGCGCGCTTCATTTCGGCGTGATGGGGCGATGGCGGCGAGGTGATGGGGTCGGGGGGGGGGGCGGTATCCCCGGGTTGACCTTGGCCCGCGCGCCGGACAGTCTGGCGCGAAAAGGAGAGGATGATGCGCAAAGTCAGGCTGGGGCTCAGCGATCTTGATGTCTCGGTCATCTGCCTTGGCACGATGACATGGGGCACGCAGAACACCGCCGCCGAGGGCCAGGCGCAGATGGATCAGGCGCTGGCGGCCGGGGTCAATTTCCTTGATACGGCCGAGATGTACCCGACCAACCCGGTCCGGGCCAAGACTTTGGGCGATACCGAGGCGATCATCGGCGACTGGATCGCGCGCACGGGGCAGCGGCACCGCTGGGTGATCGCGACCAAGATCACCGGCGCGGGCGGCAATGCGCGCGGTGGCGCGCCGATCACCGGGGCGGCGGTCGGGGCGGCGCTTGACGGGTCGCTGCGGCGGCTTCGGACCGACCATGTCGATCTTTACCAGCTGCACTGGCCCAACCGCGATGTCTATCACTTCCGCAAGGGCTGGGCCTTCGATCCCCGCAGCCATGACCGCAAGGCGATCCTCGCGGGGATGGAGGATGTGCTGGCCGCCCTTGGCCGGGCGATCGCGGCGGGCAAGGTCCGGCACTGGGGCCTGTCGAACGAAACCGCCTGGGGCACGGCGCAATGGCTGCGGCTGGCCGACGGGATGGGCCTGCCGCGGCCGGTGACGCTGCAGAACGAATATTCGCTGCTGTGCCGTCTGTGGGATATCGACATGGCCGAGATGGCGCACAACGAGGGGCTGCCGCTTCTGGCCTTTTCACCGCTGGCGGTCGGGCTGCTGACCGGCAAGTATCAGGGCGACGTGACGCCGCCGCAGTCGCGCCGGGCGGTGAACCCGAGCCTTGGCAACCGCATGACGCCCCGGGTGCTGGGGGCGGTCGGGGCCTATCTGGACATTGCCGCCGGGGCGGGGCTGGACCCGGCCGCGATGGCGATCGCCTGGACGCTGACCCGGCCCGCGACGACGCTGCCGATCATCGGCGCGACGACGCCCGGGCAACTGGCGCTGGCGCTCGGGGCGGCCGATCTGGCGCTGGACCCGGCGGTTCTGGCGGCGATCGACGCGGCGCACAAGGCGCATCCGATGCCGTTTTAGGCGGGCGGGTGTCGCGGGCCGTCCGCCGGACACGTGGCTTTGTGTAAACGGCACCGCTTTTCCACCGGAAAACCGGCTTTCCCGCCCGGCCCCTGCGTCTGGCGGCCGAGGATTGGGCAGCCCCGGCCGCCGAGCCGGGGCCTCCTGGTCGACGCCGCCTCAGACCCGCCGGAGGCCCAGTTCGTCCAGCACCTTTTCCAGATGTGCCATCTCGCTGCCCCGGCTTGGGTTGGCGGCGGCTTCGGCCTTCAGCGCGTCGAAGCGCTTGCGCAGTTCGGCCTTTTCCTTGCCCTTGCAATCGTTCCAGGGGCGGCCCTGCAGGCCCATGACCAGAACGTAATAGCCGATGAAATGCGGCGGGCTGCCCGCCTGCAGCAACCGCCGGTAAGCGCCGTCGGCGCCAAGTTCGAAGACTTCCTCGGCCGTATGGATGCCCGCGCGGGCAAAGGCCGCCTCGGAGGCGGGGCCGAGATTGGGGATCGAGGATACCGGGCGCGTCATGGCGCCTGATTACCCGATCATCGGCCCGCGACCAAGATCAGATCGAGGCCCAGTCGGTGAACTGCGTCACACCCATCTGGCCCGAGGCACTGGCGCCCCCGGCCTGCTGCGCCGGCTGGCGGCTTTCGGCGGCGCGCTGGGGCACCGGCGCTGATTTCTGACCCTGCGGCGGCACCGGACGCCCGGCGTCCATCTGCGGCATCTTTTCCACGTCACCCATCCTCGCGGCACTCAACGGCACCGCCTGTTAACACTGCCTCAACCAGAATGCCCCGCGCTTTCGGCGGTGGCGGGGCGCAGATATGGTCGGATCGCGGCATCGTCAAGACAGTTTGCGACATGAAGAATCACAGGACAACCGATTGACCCCGCGTCATATTTCCGCAACGGCGAAATTGTCGCAAATTTGCATCATTGTTGACAGGGTGGCGCCAGTCAGCCGCGAAAAGCCGTCGCGAACGGCTCTGGCAGGTCGAATTCGGCAAGGGCGCGGGCGCGGGCGGGCGCCGACATCTTGCGGGCGGTCTTTTCAACGATCTTCAGCAAGGCCCCGGGATCGCGGCCGGCGGCAAAGGGCTGAAAGTACCAGCGCAGGAAGGTGAAACAGATCACATCCTCAAGCGCCTGCACATCCGCGTCGCGCTTGATCCCTTCCTTGCGGATCATCCTGCCGACCCTGTCCACCGCCTCGGGCCCATAGCCATGCCCGGCCATGATCGCGCCGACGCGGGCGGCGTGAAAGGCGCCAAGATCGCGGCGCCAGGCGAGGTAACCCTCTTTGCCGTCGGGGTAGGCGGCGCGGGGCGAGGTCCAGCGTTCGATATGCTGCCCGCGTGCGGCGATGGCGAGTTCGTCTGAGGCGCCGGGGATCAGCCGCGCCAGTTCGTCGGACATCCGCTGACCGTAAAGCAGCGCGGCGGGCGTGCCGGCACTGACGTCGGGATCGGCGCGGTTGGCCTGATCAATCGCGGCGAGTGTCGCGGCAAGGCGGGCTGCGGGGGCGGTCATCTGGTCATGGCTCCGGTTCGGCAGGGGGCTCGTCGCCATAAAGCAGGAAGAGCCCTGCCGCCACAAGCACCGCGATGCCCACCCAGGCCATCCGGTCGGGCCAGTCCTGCCAGAACAGCCAGCCCCAGACCAGCGCCCAGAAGAGTGCGCTATATTCAAAGGGCGCCACGATGTGCGCCTCGGCCATCCGGTAGGCCTGGGCCAGAAGCGTCAGGCCCGCCGCCGCGATCGGCCCGCACAGGCACATCAGCAGCAGGTCGCGCCCGCCCGGACTGACCCAGCCGCGCATCAGAAAGCCAAGGCTGCCCCCGGCGCCGCTGTCAAAGCGGCCGCTGCCGAAGACCAGCGACAGGGCGGTGGCGCCGACAAGAAACACCAGGGTGCTGTGAAAGCTCATGGCGGCGGCGGTGTCCCTGGCGCCAAGGCGGCGGATCCAGACCTGTGCGGCGCCATAGAATAGACCGGCGAGCAGCGGCAGCACCGCCGCCCAGTCAAAGACCGCACTTCCCGGACGCAGGATGATCAGCACGCCCGCAAAGCCGGTCAGAAGCGCGACCCAGCGGGCAGGGGTCACACGCTCGCCCAGAAACAGGATCGAGAGGGCGGTGATCATCAGCGGCGCGGTGAAGAACAGGGCGACGGTGATCGCCAGCGGCAGGGCGGCGACCGCCATATAATAGGCGCCGTAGGAACAGACGTTCAGCGCCCCGCGCCCCAGCATCTGCCGCCAGCCCGAGGTGACAAGCGTGCCAAGCCCGCCGTTGCGATGGGCAAGCCAGGTCAGGACCGGCAGCGCCGCGAGGCTGCGCAGGACCATCGCCTGATGCAGCGGATAGTTCCCCGACATCAGCTTCAGGATCAGGTCCTGCACCGAAAAGACCGCGATGCCCGCAAGCAGGCAGAGGATGCCCCCGACCGTCCGACCAACCCTGACCTGCACAAGTACCCCCGCCTTTGCGCCGAGCCTACGGTGCCGCAGGCCGGGGGCGATCCGCCATTCCCGACATCGGGGGACGCAATTGTCCCATGCCGGCCGATCATTTCGGCGCAAAGGAAAACCGCGCCGGATTGCTCTGGCGCGGTCTGGTCAGGTTTGCCGGACGGGCGGGATTATTCGTCGCCGGCCGCCGCACCGAGATCGTCGAACAGTTCGGCGATTTCGAAGTTGGCTTCGGCTTCGGCTTCGGCCGCCAGTTCCTGGATCGACTTGCCCGAGGCCTGAAGCTGGGCTTCCTCGGCCGAGCGGGCGATGTTCAGGGTGATCTTCGCCGTGACTTCGGGATGCAGGCGCACCGAGACGGTGTGGATGCCCAGATCCTTGATCGGCTTGTCGAGCGTGACCTGACGGCGGTCAAGCGAGAAGCCGTCTGCCGTCGCCGCCTCGGCCGCGTCGCGCGGCGTGACCGAACCGTAAAGCGCCCCGGCGTCCGAGGCCGAGCGGATCAGGACAAAGGACTTGCCGTCCAGCTTTTCAGCCAGGGCAGCGGCCTCTTTCCTGGTCTCGAGGTTGCGCGCCTCGAGCTGGGCTTTCTGGACTTCGAACGACTTGATGTTGGCGTCCGAGGCGCGCAGCGCCTTGCCCTGCGGCAAGAGGAAGTTGCGGGCATAGCCGTCTTTCACTTTGACGACTTCGCCCATCTGGCCAAGCTTGGCCACACGCTCAAGAAGGATGACTTGCATGCTGGTCGCTCCTTATTTCACGGCGTAGGGCAGAAGGGCGAGGAAGCGGGCGCGCTTGATGGCCTGGGCCAGTTCGCGTTGCTTCTTGGCCGAGACGGCGGTGATGCGGGCGGGGACGATCTTGCCGCGCTCGGAGATGTAGCGCTGCAGAAGGCGGACGTCCTTGTAGTCGATCTTCGGCGCATTGTCGCCCGAGAAGGGGCAGACCTTGCGGCGGCGGAAGAAGGGTTTGTTGGCCATTTGTCAGATTCCTTTCAACAAGCCGGGCTCAGCGACGGTCGCCGAACGAACGGCGTTCGCCGCCACGGTCACCACCACGGTCGAAACGCTCGGGGCGGGGGCCACGGTCGAAACCTTCGCCACGCTCGCCACGCTCGTCGCGCTTCTGCATCTGGACGGACGGGCCATCCTCATGCGCGTCGACCTTGATGGTCATCACGCGCATGACATCGTCATGCAGGCGCGCAAGCCGTTCCATTTCCTGCACGGCGGCCGAGGGCGCGTCGGTGCGCAGGAAGGCATAGTGGCCCTTGCGGTTCTTGTTGATCTTGTAGGCCATCGTCTTGACGCCCCAGTATTCCGACCCGACGAGCTTGCCGCCGTTGTCCGCGATGACCGTGGAGAAATGTTCGATGAGGCCTTCGGCCTGCGCGTTGGACAGATCCTGACGCGCGATAAGGACATGCTCGTAAAGCGGCATGGGAACCCTTTTCGTCTCGGGCGGCTTCATGGGCGGGTCAGACCTTCTGCGACCCGTTATGAGAGGCTTCGCCGGTTGCATGAACTGCAGAAGGATGGGGCCTTATAGAGGAACATCGGCCGGATGCAAGCGCGGGTTTGATGCGGGCGGATGACCAGGAGGCCCCGGATCAGGTCCGGGGCCTCGGCGCGCCCTGCGGGGGCTCGTGCGGGTCGCGGTTGCGATCTGCGCCGCCCGGGTCGGCAGGGGTCTGCGGCGCTGCCGTCACACACCGCTTTCCCCGCGCTTCCCGGTCGCCCGAAGCGCCTCCCCCGGCGGGGGGCTGGCGCTCGGCGCGATCAGGGGCAGGAGCCGGCCCTTGTTGTCGGGGCCGAGGTGGTCGCCGGGCGGCGTTGCGGCTTGCGCCGGGCCGGCCTTCCACCGGAAGATCGGCCGATCCCGCGCACTCCGGCGTCGGGGACGCCTGGCGCGCGCGCGGTTGGCAGCGGTAGGGTGCGTGCTTGCACGCACCGCCCCGGGGCCCAAAGCGCCGGGAAAGAGGCAACACCACCTCGGTCGGCGGGCGCGAGCGACCCTGCCGTCGCGCGCCTGCCCCCCGTGGGCGAGCTGGCGTTCTGCGCCATCCGGGGGCGCCGTTGCCCGATGTTCATGTCGGCTGAGACGGTCCCGGGGGCGGTGTTTCCGCATGAGCGGGGGCGTTCTTCCACCGGAAGACCGGCTTGTCCCGCTCAGCCCGGCGTTGGTGGAGGGGGCGAGGCGCCCCATTCGGCAAGGGCCGTCGCCCCTGCCGCCGCGCGATGGTCCCACCCTCTCCGCCCGGTCGCCCAAAGCGACCGGGCAGCGCCTGCCCCTGCTGGGGCTGGCTGGCACTTCGCGCCATCCGGGGCAGGTGCTGCCCTCTGCCGGTGCGTGTTGAGGCGGTCCCCGGGGAATCGTTCCCGCATGAGCGGGGCCGTTCTTCCACTGGAAGACCGGCCTTTCCCGCTCAGCCCCACCGTTTTGGGAAGCGACCAGAACGTCTCAGTCGGCAGGGGCCATCGCCCCTGCCGCCGCGCGGCGGTCCCACCCACACTGCCCGGTCGCCCAAAGCGAGCGGGCAGCGCCTGCCCCTGTCGGGGGCTGGCGCTTCGCGCCATCCGGGGCAGGCGCTGCCCTCTGCCGGTGCCTGTTGAGGCGGTCCCCGGGGTGACGTTTCCGCATGAGCGGGGCCGCTCTTCCACCGGAAGATCGGCTTGTCCCGCTCAGCCCGACGTTGGTGGAGGGGACGGCGACGCCCCGGCCGCAGGGGGCCGTGACGCTGCCGTCGCCGAACAATCCCAGCAAGATCGCCCGGCCCCAAAGCCACCGGGCGGCTCCTGACCTGCCACCGGACGGTCGGAAGCATCCGCCTGGCCCGCCCGGGATGCGTGGCCCCGAGCGCGCTGGTCCTGTCCACGGAGCGAGGCTCAGGGGCGGCGGGCGGTCAGGTCCACCGTGACCTCGACCGGGAAGCCCACGGTCTTTTCGTCGGGAAAGCCTGGTCCCATGCCGAAGTCGCGGCGATCAAGGGTGGTCTGGCCGGTCACGTGGGCAAGGTCGCCGTCGAGGGTCAGTGTGAAGGGCAGGCTGACCGGCACCGCCTTGCCACGCAGCGTCAGGGTGCCTTCGGCGGTCAGTTGCCCGGTCTTGTCGGTGATCGTGGCGCTGAAGCGGGCGGTGGGGTTGCGGGCGATGTCGAAGAACTCGGGCCCCGCGGCCTGGGCGGTCGTCGGGCCGAGGCTCATTCCGGCAAGCGGGATCGTCACGGCGACGGCGCCGCTGCGGCTGGCCTCGTCATAGGTGATGTCGGCGCGCCAGCCGGTAAAGCGGCCCGCGACCGGCTGGCCGATCTGGCGGACGGAAAAGCCGAGCGTGCCTTCGGTCACGGTCCAGTTGCCGCTGCCGGTCCGGGGGGCTGTGTCGGCGATGGGGGTGATGACAGCGGCGGGGGCCGTGGCGACGGCGAAGCCGGTGGCGAGTGTGGCGGCGCAGAGGAGGAGGGCTGCGAGCAACGGCAGGCGGGTCGCCGGGGCGGGATCCGGCGCCCTTGTGGCGCGGCCGGTGACCATGCGGGCCAGTGTGCCATCGCGGTCGATCAGGGCGTGCTTCAGCGCCCCCGCGACATGGAGGATCAGCGCGGTCACCAGCAGTTTCGACGCGGCCCAGTGGATGGATTTGAAAAGTGCCGACAGATCCTCGGCGACCGGCACCGGCGGCAGGTGCTGGCCGAAGGGCCACAGGATCGGCGCAAAGCCGGTCGAGGCGGCGTGGGCGAGCCAGCCCGACAGCGGCATGATCAGGATGGCGCCGTAAAGCGCGCGGTGGACGGTTTCGGCCAGAAAGGTCTCAAGCCGCCGTTCGGGGTGAAGGGGGGCGGGGCGGTCGTGCGTCATCCGCCAGACAAGCCGCGCGAGGGCGATGAACAGGACCGCGACGCCGATGGTCTTGTGGAGGGAATAGGCGCTGGCCAGCCGCGCGGCGGCGGCACCCGTGTCGCGGGGCAGGGCCTTTGCCCAGTAGGCCAGCGGAATATTGGTCAGGATCAGGGCGGCGGTCAGCCAGTGGAAGGCGCGCGCGGTGGCGCTGTAGCCCGGGACGGTTTGACCTTGCTGCATCGCTGCCCCCCTTGCCTGTCCTGGGCGGATCATAGTGGGGCCGGGGTTGCAGGGAAAGGCTGGGGTGCGCCGCTGCGGCCGCCGCCGCGCGATCCGAGCACGTTGCGGTGCGGCCGCGCGCGCGCTATGCCGTGAAAAAGCGAGGGGGGAGTTCAGATGAAGGCTTTCGTATTTCCGGGGCAGGGCGCGCAGGTCATCGGCATGGGGCGCGCGCTGGCCGACGCCTATCCGGCGGCGCGGGCGGTCTTCGACGAGGTTGACGATGCCCTGGGCGAGGCGCTGTCGGCGCTGATCTGGGAGGGCGAGCAGGACAGGCTGACCCTGACCGAGAATGCCCAGCCGGCGCTGATGGCCACTTCGATCGCGGCGCTGAGGGCGCTGGAGGCCGAGGGGCTGGGGCTGGCGGGCGCCTCGTTCGTGGCCGGCCATTCGCTGGGCGAATATTCGGCGCTCTGCGCGGCGGGGGCGATCAGCCTGTCGGACACGGCGCGGTTGCTGCGGATTCGCGGGCAGGCGATGCAGAAGGCGGTGCCGGTCGGCGTCGGCGCGATGGCGGCGCTGCTCGGGCTCGATTTCGCGGCGGCGGACGCGGTGGCCCATGAGGCGGCGCAGGGCGAGGTCTGT
>CAZORV010000059.1:0-6251 GCA_964582215.1 uncultured Frigidibacter sp. | reverse complement strand
CGACAACGACCCCGCGCAGGTGGTGGTTTCAGGTCACCGGGCCGCGGTCGAGCGGGCGGTCGAGATCGCCAAAGCGCGCGGTGCCAAGCGGGCGATCCTGCTGCCGGTGTCCGCCCCCTTCCATTGCGCGCTGATGCAGCCCGCCGCCGCGGTGAGGTCCGAGGCGCTGGCCGCCGTGGTGATCGAGCCGCCGTCGGTGCCGGTGGTGGTCAATGTCCGCGCCGAGGCGGTGACCGAGCCGGACCGCATCCGGCCGCTGCTGGTGGCGCAGATCACCGGGTCGGTCCGCTGGCGCGAAAGTGTCGAATGGATGGCGGGGGCGGGTGTGACGTCGTTCTGGGAGATCGGCGCGGGCAAGGCTTTGTCGGGCATGATCCGCCGGATCGCCAAAGAGGCGGAGTGCAAGGCGGTGGGCACGCCGGAGGATATTGCGGCGCTGAAGGGCTGAGAGGGTTTTTTGGACCGGTCCGGGGGGCTGCCCCCGGCCCCGCGAAAGGCCGGGGGGCTGTCTGCCCCCCGGACCCACGCAAAGCCGGGGGGCTGTCTGCCCCCCGGACCCCCCGAGGATATTTCCGGACAGAAAATCCGGGCGGTGGGGCGATGCGGCAGAAGAGCGCGTGCGGGCGGGTTGACCGGCCGGGCTGCCGGTGAGAGCCTTGGGTGTCCCGGGGCTTGTCGTCCCGGGGGCGCGGCCGGCGCCGTGGGGGATCGGGGGGTGTAAACGGCTGGTGCGGCGGCTTTGGCGCTGTTATGGAAACAATTGGGCCAGGTGGACGGGATTGCACATGTTTGAACTGACAGGAAAGACGGCGCTGGTGACGGGCGCCTCGGGTGGGATTGGCGGCGCGATTGCGACCCTGTTGCATCAGGCCGGGGCGACGGTGGCGCTGTCGGGGACGCGCGAGGGGCCGTTGCGGGAACTGGCGGCGGTGCTGGGCGAGCGGGTGCATGTGTTGCCTTGCGATCTGTCCGATGCGGCGGCGGTCGATGCCCTGCCCAAGGCGGCGGCCGAGGCGATGGGGTCGGTGGACATTCTGGTCAACAATGCCGGGATCACCCGCGACAACCTGTTCATGCGGATGTCGGACGACGAGTGGCTGTCGGTGATAAATGTCAATCTGAACTCGACATTTCGCCTTTGTCGCGGGGTTTTGCGGGGCATGATGAAGGCGCGTTGGGGGCGGATCATCAATATCTCGTCGGTGGTCGGGGTGACCGGCAATGGCGGGCAGGCGAACTATGCGGCCTCGAAGGCGGGGATGGTCGGCATGTCGAAATCACTGGCCGAAGAGGTTGCGAGCCGCAATATCACCGTCAATTGCGTGGCCCCGGGGTTCATCTCGACGGCGATGACGGAAAAGCTGACGGACGATCAGAAGGGCCGGATCATGGCCGATATTCCCGCCGGCCGGATGGGCGAGCCGGGTGATATTGCGGCGGCGGTCCTTTATCTTGCCAGCGCCGAAGGCGGGTATGTGACCGGAACGGTCTTGCATGTGAACGGCGGCATGACGATGGTTTGACGACCGGCCGGGCAGGCAGCCGCCGCCCTGGCGGTTTTTAGGTAACGAGTTCTTCGCGGGGAGGGTCGCTGTGATCAGGTTCGGGCTGGTTCTGGCGGGGGTTCTGTTGGTCGGCGGCGCGGCCTTTGCGCGCGACGAGGCCTTGCTGGGGCCGCTGGCCAGGGTCGCCGGGATGCAGATCGCGGCGCCCTGGCAGGGCAGCGCCGAAGATGGCTGGTTCGTCCTGCGCAACCCCGACAAGGACGATGCCGAACAGTCGCTTTTGGTGCCGGTCGGGCTGCCGAAGGAGAGCGGGCGGCTGACTTCGGTCAATGTGTCGCTGAAGGCGCCCGACAGCGAAGCGGCGATCGGCCTGTTTCTGGCGAACGGCAAGGCGGGCGGCACCTGTGTGATGGAGGTGACGGCCGCCAGGGCCGCGAACCTGTTCTGCTATGTCGGCGACAAATATGAGGAGATCGCCAGCCTGCCGGATGTGGCGCGGCTGGATGGCAGCGATGTGCTGGAAGTGGCCGAAGTCCCGGGGGTCGCGCGGTTCTTTCTGAACGGCGAAGAGATCGGCGAGGTGCATGACAAGCCCGCGCTCGGCGGCGACATCGGGATTCTGGCCTATGACCGCGGGACGTTCGGCATTGCCGCCTTCCAGATCTCGGACCTCAACCTTGAGACCAAGGCGACCGGCGAAACCGGGTCCGGCCTGCCGCCGCCGAAGGGCGGTATGGCGGCGGACAGTGGCGCCGCTGCGGCCGATGCCGGCGGCGCTGCGGCGGATGGGGGCAATGATCTGGCGACGATCATCGGGCCTTTGGCGGACGTCGTCAGTTCGACCGAGCCCCGTCCGGGCTGGGAGACTTATATGCAGGACGGCTGGCTCGTGCTCGACAATGCCAAGACCGAGTCGGATTCGCTGTTCTATTCCACCGAGGTCGGCATGCCCGGCGATGCGGGCCGTGTGACCGAGGTCAGTGTCGGGATGGGGCCGCCGGACGGGTCGCAGATGTCGGACATCCCCTATTCGGCGGTCGGGATCATCCTTTACAACGGCAGGAAGGATGCCTCGTGCATCGGCGAGGTGACGGGCGGGGGCGACGGGCTGCTGATCTGTTTCGAGGGCGAGCAGGGGACCGAGGTCGGGCGGCTGAAGGGCGTGGCCAAGCTTGACGGCAGCGACCGGATCGCGCTTCTGGAAGTGCCGGGCAAGGCGATGTTCACCGTGAATGGCCAGACGCTGGGCCAGGTCGAGGACAGCCCCTCGCAAGGGTCCGAGGTCGGGATTCTGGCCTATGAGCGGGGCCGGTTCTATGCCAACGGTTTCACCATGGTCAGCGGCGGCGATGTGGCGGCTGATGTTGCGGCCGAGACGGGACCAGAGGCGACCGGCGCGCCGGAGGGGCCGTTGCCGATGTTCGACGGCGACAGCGGCCATATCACCGAGCGTTATCTCGGGGTGATCAGCGGGGTCATGCTGCATGAGTTCGGCCACGGGCTGATCGGCGAGCTGCAGCTGCCGGCGACCGGGCCCGAGGAGGATGTCGTCGACATATTCTCGGCCCTGCGGATTTCGTCGCCTGCTGCCCTTGACGGCCCGACCGACGAGGCCGACCGGCTGAACGAGGGGATGGCGACCTATGCCGCGCTGCAATGGTACTATTCGGGCAAGGCGCAGGCGCAGCTTGGCGGCGGCGACGTGCCCTGGCAGGACGAGCACACCGCCGATCTGAAGCGGTTCCGCAATTCATTCTGCGTCATGTATGGCGGCAACCCGGATCTTTTTCAGCCGATTGCCGAACAGGTCGGGATGGATGAACGGACGCTCTCGCGTTGCGAGGACGAGTTTGCCAAGCAGAACCGCGCCTGGCGGACGATCCTTGCGCCGCACACAAGGGTCAGCGCCTGGCACCCCGAGGGGCAGCGGGCGGCGAATGCGCCCGGGGCGGCGATCACCGCCCAGTTCGAGCCTTCGTCGCGGCGGGTTGGCGACATGGTCAAGCAGATCATCGGCGATTCGGGCACGATGCAGGGGCTTTTGGACGGGCTGGCGGCCGACTATGTGCTGCCCCGGCCGCTGACGGTGGTGTTTCGCGATTGCGGCGAGATGAACGCCTGGTACAGCCCGCAGGATGGCACGATCACCATGTGCTATGACCTGATCGAGAATATCATCGTCATGGTCTCGGACACCGAGATGGGGACGGTCGGCGGCGAGGATCCGGCGACGGCCGCCGCGGCAGGGGGCGGGGCGGCTGGCGGGACGACGGGGACGAACAATCCCTTTGTCAGCGACCCCAATCCGTTCGACGGCAAGGCGGGGGCTGCGCCTGCCTTTGACGAGATGCGCGATCTGGGGATGCCGGAGACGCGCGAGCTGTTTCTTGCGCCCTATGACGGGCCGACGCCGCTGTCGAACCCGCTGGCCGAGGTCATCACCACCGCCGATCTGGCGGCGTTGTTGCAGGGCGACGGTCCGGTGCTGCTGATCGACACGCGCGGCGAGGGGCAATCGCTGCCGAAGGCGGTCGTGGTGACGGACATCGGCCGCGACGGCAGCCTCAGGGACGGGTTCCAGAAGATGATCGGCGAATTTCTGAGCGATCAGGCGCCGGGCGGCAAGTCCGAACCCGTGGTGTTTTTCGGCGCCGGGATGACCGACCGCACCGCCTATAACGCCGCGCTGAGGGCCGGGGCGCTGGGCTGGCAGGCGCTGTGGTATCGGGGCGGGATCGAGGCCTGGGTCGCCAACGGACTGCCGGTCGAGGCGCCGCAATAGCGCCCGGGTGCGGCGGTTCCCGGAGTGGTCAAAATAGCGCGGTTCCGGTCCCGATACGGGATTGCGAAAGCGTTTGCCTCGGGTCTAGACTGTGCTATAGGCGGCGCGGACTTGCCGGGGGACGACCCAGCGGTTCGCCGGTCGGCCCTGTTCAGGCAGGGTTTTCGGCCGCTCGGCAAGAGCAGGAAACCAAGCGGGGCCCGAGCGCCCGGCACAGAAGAGGAAAGAACATGAGCGACATCGCGGATCGCGTTAAGAAGATCGTCGTCGAGCATCTGGGCGTCGAGGCCGACAAGGTGACCGAGGCTGCCTCGTTCATCGACGACCTCGGGGCCGACAGCCTTGACACAGTCGAACTGGTCATGGCGTTCGAGGAAGAATTCGGGATCGAGATTCCGGACGATGCCGCCGAAACCATCCAGACCTTCGGCGATGCGGTGAAGTTCATCTCGGCCGCGGCCTGAGACCTTTCGTCCGCGCGACGTCAGCGGCACCCCGGCGCGGGTGCCGTTTTCGTTTGTGCGGGCGCGTTCCGGGGCTGGCCTGTCGGCCCGGCCGCCAGGCGGGCGCGACGCCGCCCCGGCGCAGGCCGGGGCCTCCTGGTCGACGTTGCAATGGTCGGCGTTCCCGGACTGCGCAAAAAACATGCGCATCCTGCGGGAATCGCTGTAGGCTGGCCTTGTGACGGGTGTTCGGGGCTGACTCTGCGGCCTTGCGACCCGTCACCGCATGCCAGCCTGAGGAGGAACGCATGATCCTTTATCCCACGATCGAACTGAAAGATGGCCATTGTGTGAGCCTGCCCAAGGGCCGCATCGAGGAACCGATGATCTGGCATGTCGATCCGGTTGAAAAGGCACGGGAATTTGCCCAGGCCGGGGCCGAATGGGTTCATGTGACCGACTTCGACGCGATCGGCGGCGGCAGCCGCAACCGCGATATTGTCCGGCGCATCATCCGCGAGGCGGGAATTCCGGTGCAGCTGGGCGGCGGGTTCCGGTCGCGGGACCGGGTCGAGGAATGGCTGGATGCGGGCGCCGGGCGGGTGGTCGTCAGCACGCTTGCCGCGCAGAACCCGCATCTGGTGAAGGAACTGGCCGAGCGGCATGTCGAGCAGATCGTTCTGGCGGTCGACGTCCTGCATGACCATGTGATGATCGACGGCTGGAAGGTGAAAAGCGCCTATACGGCAAAGGGTTACGTCAAGAACTTCGAGGGGACGCCCTTTGCCGCCATCATCGTGACCGACGTCAGCGCCGACATTGCGGAAAGCGATGCGAAGCTGAGCATGGTGTCGGATCTGGCCGAGCGGGCGAAGGTGCCGGTGATCGCCAGCGGCGTGGTGCGGACGCTGGATGACATTGCCCGGCTGAAGCTTCTGCACAAGGTCTCGGGCGCCATTGTCGGGCGCGCGCTGTTCAACAAGACCATCGACCTGAAAGAGGCGCTGAAAGAGGCGCGGCCGGGGCGCGAGCGGGTGGCGGCCTTCATCTGAGGCCCGGGCGCATCGTCGCTGACCCCGGGTCCGCCCTTGTTGCGCGCGCGGACCCGGGCGTGTATCAGGGCAGCGAACCAGAAACGTAGGGGAGGCGCCGATGCGTCGGGTGGTTGTCACCGGTCTTGGTATGGTCACGCCGCTGGCTTGCGGGGTCGAAGAGACCTGGAAGCGGCTGATCGCGGGGCAGTCCGGCGCCGGGCCGATCACGCGGTTCGATACGTCGAACGTCGTGACCACCTATGCCTGCGAAATCCCGATGGGTGACGGCACGGACGGCACCTTCAACCCCGATCAGTGGATGGAGCCGAAGGACCGCCGCAAGGTCGATGACTTCATCCTGTACGGGATGGCGGCGGCCCAGCAGGCGGTCGAGGATGCCGGCTGGATGCCCGAGGACGAGGAAAGCCGTCTGCGGACCGGGGTGATGATCGGCTCTGGCATCGGCGGGCTGAACTCGATCGCCGAG
>CAZORV010000058.1:0-15804 GCA_964582215.1 uncultured Frigidibacter sp. | reverse complement strand
GCCGAGATCGAGACCGACAAGGCGACGATGGAGTTCGAGGCGGTCGATGAAGGCACGCTGGGGAAAATCCTGATCGCCGAGGGCACGCAGGGCGTCAAGGTCAACACGCCCATCGCGATCCTGGTCGAGGATGGCGAGGCTGTTCCCGCGGCGGCACCTGCCGCTGCCCCTGCGGCCGCCGCCGCCGCCCCCGCAGCGGCAGCCCCGGCCGCCGCCGCTGCCGCGACCCCTGCCCCGGCCGCACCCGCCAAGGGTGGCAGCCGCGTCATCGCCTCGCCGCTCGCCCGCCGCATGGCCAAGGACAAGGGTGTCGATCTTGCGACTGTGACCGGCTCGGGCCCGCACGGCCGGATTGTGAAGGCCGACGTCGAAAAGGCGGTTCCCGGTGCAAAACGGGCTGCGGCTGCGCCCGCCGCTGCGGCACCCGCCGCCGCTGCACCGGCCGCCAGCATGCCGACCGGTCCGGCGACGGCCACCGTGCTGAAAATGTACGAAGGCCGCAGCTTCACCGAAGTGCCGCTTGACGGGATGCGCCGCACCATCGCCGCACGCCTGACCGAGGCCAAGCAGACGATCCCGCACTTCTACCTGCGCCGCAGCGTCGAACTGGACGCGCTGATGGCCTTCCGCGAGCAACTGAACAAGGGGCTCGAGGCGCGGGGGGTCAAACTCTCGGTCAACGACTTCGTGATCAAGGCCTGCGCCATGGCGCTTCAGGCGGCGCCCGATGCCAATGCCGTCTGGGCCGGCGACCGGGTGCTGAAGCTGAAGCCCTCGGATGTCGCGGTCGCGGTCGCGGTCGAAGGCGGTCTCTTCACCCCGGTCCTGAAGGACGCCGACAAGAAAAGCCTGTCGGCGCTTTCGGCCGAGATGAAGGACCTGGCGAGCCGCGCCAAGAACAAGAAGCTTGCCCCCCATGAATATCAGGGCGGCACCTTCGCAATCTCGAACCTCGGGATGTTCGGGGTCGAAAATTTCGACGCGGTCATCAACCCGCCGCATGGCGCGATCCTTGCGGTTGGCGCGGGGATCAGGAAGCCTGTCGTGAAGGCTGACGGGACAGTCGGCGTGGCAAACGTCATGTCGATGACGCTGTCGGTCGATCACCGGGTGATCGACGGTGCGCTTGGTGCCGAACTGCTGAAGCACATCGTGAACAACCTTGAAAATCCGGTCGCGATGCTGGCCTGACCGGCGCCGGACTGATCAGATTGCAAACAAAAAGGCCGGGGCATCTGCCCCGGCCTTTTTGCCGCTGGCCGATGATCAGATGCGCCCGACCCCGTCCGAAAACCGCTGATCCATGGTCAGCGACGGCTGATCACACCCGGCCTCGCCGACGATCCGGGCGGGAACCCCCGCGACGGTCTTGCAGGGCGGCACATCCATCAGCACCACCGAACCCGCCGCCACCCGCGAACAATGGCCGATCGAGATATTGCCAAGGATCTTCGCCCCCGCCCCGATCAGCACACCATTGCCGATCTTGGGATGCCGGTCGCCGTCTTCCTTGCCCGTCCCGCCCAGGGTTACCGAGTGCAGCATCGAGACATTGTCACCGACCACGGCCGTCTCACCGATGACGATGGAATGGGCATGGTCGATCATGATCCCCTTGCCGACCACGGCGCCGGGATGAATGTCGACGCCAAAGGCCTCGCTGACCCGCATCTGCACGAAATAGGCCAGATCGCGCCGCCCCTGTTCCCACAGCCAATGGCCGATCCGATAGGCCTGGATCGCCTGATAGCCCTTGAAGAACAGGATCGGCTGCAAAAACCGGTGGCAGGCCGGATCGCGGTCATAGACCGCCACGCAATCGGCCCGCGCCGCCTGCCCCAGTTCCGGCGCGGCCTCATAGGCCTCGTCGGCGATTTCGCGCAGCAACTGCTCGCTCATCTCGCCCGAGGCGAGCTTCAGCGAGAACCGGTAGGCCAGCGCCCGCTCAAGCGTATGGTGATGCAAAATCCCCGAATGGAAGAACCCGCCAAGCAGCGGCTCATCACGCACGGCGGCGCGGGCTTCCTCGCAGACATGGGTCCAGACCGGGTCCACCTGCGCCACTTTTGCCTGTCTCTCGGCCATGATCGCCTCCTTGGTTCGTCGGCACAACCTATCAGATAGGCCGCTGGAAGAAAACAGGAACGGCGGCGGTCATTCTTTCAAATTTTGGCGGGCCTTCCATTCCAGAACGATATGGATGACCTCGGCCATGGCCTCAAGATACCCCGGGGCCGAGGCGACGGGTTCGGGCGGCAGCGCGCCGCCGGCAACGAACACGCCTGCCAGCGTGCCATTGCCCCAGGCCGGGTGAACCTGCCGCAGGCGCTTGCGGTAAAGATCGGCCGCATGGGCAAGGACCAGTGCGCGGCGGACCAGGGGCCGCCATTCCGCCCTCGGCCGCCGCCAGACCACCCGCGTCGCCGCATGGACATCGCCCTGGGTGATCGCCCGCACGCTCAAAGGTCCGGCAACGTCACGTCAAGATAGTGGACCGCGATCCGCACGACCCCGCCGGCAAAGCTGCCCCCGGTCGCGTCCAGCTGCATCGGTGTCGCACTGTAAAACGTCGTCGGTTGCCCAAGCAGCCCGCGCGCAAAGGCCCCGGCCCCAAGCCCGAGGCCCGAGCCATAGCGCCCGACCGCACCGGGGTTCCCCAGCTCCCAGCTTGCCAGCGTTCCGGTGATCGCCGTCACCACCCGCGCCGTGGCACCGATGACCACGGCGTTGGCCGGGATCAGGTTCACCGTCGTCGACACGGCCCCCGCCGCAATCGTATGATCAATCTGCGCCACCTTCGCCGCCATCCCGGCATTCTTGGCCGACAGCGTCAGCATCCCCGACCGCCAGCCGGTGCCGTCATGGATCGCCTGAACCCCGTCCTCCAGGATCAGCGCCCGCCAGCCACGCTTCGGCGCGACGAAGTCCCAGCCGCCATTGCGCCCGACCGCCAGCTTGCCGTCCTGCCCCGACCAGGCATTGACGGCGCCGACCGGCACCGCCCAGGCCAGCCCGTCGCTGACAACGACCGGCGGCGTCGCCAGACTTTGCGACTGGATGACCAGAAGTGCCAGCCCGTCCAGCCGCGCCAAAGCCTCGTTCACCGTCACATGCTTTTGCGCCTGCGCCGCCTGCAGCAGCGGCAGGCCAAGTTGTACCGTATCAGTCATGAACATCGATCCTTGTGAATGGTCCCGCCCCAAAGGCGTCAGAGATCTGCGCCACCTGCAGTTCGAAGGTCTGGCCCGCCGTGCCGTCAGCCGTGCGCATCGCCGGCGTATAGGTCCAGTCCGCCACGCCCAGTGTCACCTCGCGCTTCAGAACCGCGCCAAGGTACACGCGCACAAGGTAAAGCTCGCGCAACTCGCCCAGCGGCACCTCATACGACGCCCAGCTGTCGCCATCCTTCCGCGTCCGCCTGATCCAAGTGACGGCATAGTCGCCCAAAGTCTGCCGCTGCGCCCGCAGATGCGCCACCGACAGGGGCCGCTGGCCGATGCCCGCAAAAGCCTCGCTGACATGGGTATAGGACGGATCGGTATAGTCGCGCCGCGCCGGCCCGATCCGGTAATGCCGGACCAGACCCCGCTCGGCCAGTTGCAGCGAAATCTGCCGCGGCGCGCCATTCATCAGCACGACCCGACTGCCCGCAGGCCAGGACGTGGGCATCAGCGCATCCGTCCCGGCCTGCCCGCGCAGACGCATCGACAGATCGTAGGTGTCCGGCGCCACAAGAACAGCGTCGCGGAACTGGAACAGCTCCCAATTCGCTGCCGAACCGTCGCCGATCGCCATGACGTTCGATCCGTTCAGCAATTGCGCTGCCGTGACCGAGGTCAGCGCCCCGCCCGACATCTGCACCCTGAGTGCGGGCCCTCGGTCCCACAGCCCATGACCCGCCGCATCCAGCGTGGTGAGGGTTGCCCCCATCACCGACCGCGCGACGATCTGCTGGTTCAGCGTGTAGCCCGCGTCCTGGTCCGACGAGAAAACCGACACCGCCCCCGGCCAAGGCACCGCCGTCACGGCGACATGCGGGGCGTTCTCGACCTCGCTGCCACTCATCAACGGCAGGTCCATGAACGAGAATGCGACCGGCACCGGCGCCGCGAATGCCCGGGGGCTGACCCGCGCCTCGGCCTCGTCCGACGGCTCATAGATCGCCGGCTCGACCCTGACGGCCTCGACCGAAATCGCCCCCGCCTGCTCGACCCGGTCAATCCGGTAGGCACCACGCGGCCCGTCGGCCAGCCGGACAACATCCCCCGCGCCAAGATAGCCCATCGACGGCGGCAGCACGAACTTCGCCCCGTCCCGCCCGACCCGCGCCTCGCTCAGCCAGCGCTCGACGATCCTTTGGCCTTCCGGCCGCGTCAGCGACAGTGCCAGTTCGGATTGCGATACGTTCAGCGCATTGTCGTCAGGAAACACCGCCTCGACCGCCCGGGTCTCATAGTCGCCCTCGGCCTCGACAAAGGTCAGCCGCACCCGCCCGGCAATATCCGTCTCCATCGCGCGGACTGTCTCGACAAAGCCGCTGTCCTCGTCACCGACCGCCAGATTGTCGGCGCTCACCTCGTGATCGACCCGCCCGTCCCGCATCCGGAAGGTCAAGACACCGTCACGCTCCAGCGCCTCGAACCCATAGGCGATCATCAGCGGCTGCAACGCTTGCCGCCCGGTCCCGGTCTCGGCCGAAACATAGCCGCGGACAATCCCGTACAGCCCCGAGACGTCGATCGAGGTCAGCCCCGACCGCGCGCATATCTCGGCGACGACACTGGACAGCGGCTGCGCCGTCGTCCGCCCGCTGACCCAATGGCCGCGCGCATAATTGACCCCGTCCGACCACAGCGCGCTGTTCGCCGGAAAATAGGGAAAGGGCCGCGCATCCCAAGCCCAGACATGGGCGCGGTCCATATCCACCATCGGCGCCGCATAGACCGCCGAAACCGGATTGTTTGCCGGATCGCGCCAGAAGTCACCCGTCGCCCGCAGGTACTGCATCTGGATCAGATCATCCCGACGCCCGTTCGAGAAGTTGGGCAGCACCGACTCCGACGATTTGGGATCAAGAAACTTGTTCGGCTCGTTCGTGCCCTTGTCGATGGCCGCACAGCCATATTCGGTGAACCAGATCGGCTTTGACTGCGGCACCCAGGCCGAAGGCACCGCCTGTCGCACCCCGTTCAACCGGTCGTGATGGGCATTCTCCCACCAGCCGCGAATATCCTTGACCCGCCATACCCATGGCTCGCCATAGGCGCCGTCGGTGATCGGCGTCCGGCGCTGCGCGGCGCGCTCCTCGGCCGAGCCGTAAAACCAGTCGAAATATTCGCCGCCCGCGACATTGGCCTTCAGATAGTCGAGGTTGTAGATCGACCCCCAACCCTCGTCCGCATGGCCATCCTCGTCCCGCCAGTCCGACAGCGGCAGGTAATTGTCGATGCCGATGAAGTCGATGTTGGCGTCCGACCACAGCGCGTCGAGGTGGAAATAAAGGTTCCCCGCCCCGTCGTCATAGCGCCCGAACTCCGACCAGTCCGCCGCATAGCTGATCTTGACCGACGGCCCGAGGATCGTCCGCACATCCGCCGCCAACTGCTTAAGCGCGGCAACCGCCGGGAAGGTATCACCCGCCCCGCGGATCTGCGTCAGCCCGCGCAGCTCTGACCCGATGCAAAAGGCCTCGACCCCACCGGCAAGCGCGCAAAGCCGCGCATAATGCAGGATGAACCGCCGATAGCTCCACTCATTCGGCCCGGAATAGACCACCTGCCCGCCCGCGACCGCGAAATGCGCAGGCTGGGCCGTGCCGAAAAACGCCTGCACCTCGGTCGCCGCCGCCGCCGTCCGGTCCGGACTGCCCGCCCGCCCCGGCGCCACCGACAGGGTGATCCGCCCGCGCCAGGGCAGCTTCGGCTGGCTGGCTGCCCCGGTCCATGGGTCGGGCAAGCCATTGGCCGCCAGCTGGTCCATCAGCACGAACGGATAGAACATCACCGCCTTGCCATAGGCATGCAGCGCCTGGATCGCCTGGATCACCGACGCATCCGACGGCGTGCCGCCATAGACCGGTCGCCCGCCCTCGCGCGCGACCTCGTCCGCCGCGGCCCGACCAATGCCGCCCGACCGCCATGCCATTGGAATGCCGTCGAAATTGCGGTTCTCGACCTTCGGCTTGACCGTACACTGACCCGCCCTGAGATCGCCCCCGAACCAGCTTGTCACCAGCGACACCGACTGCGCCCCCGGCAATTCCTCATCCAGCGCCGCCAGCGAGAGACTAAGGTCCGACCGCCCCGCCGGGCTGTGGATATTGGCCGACACATTCTGCCCGACGCCATAGGAATAATGCACCGGCGTCGTCGCCAGCTGATATTCACCGGTCCCGGGGATCAGGGCCACGCCACTGATCCCGCGCGTCAGATCGGGAACCTGATCGACCAGCGTGCCTTGCGCCGGACGGATCACTTCGAACGAAAACTGCGGCACGCGGTTGCCAAAGGCCTGCAGCTGCAGATCCTCGAACACCACATAGGCAATCCCGCGATAGGCCGGCACCCGCCCGGCGCCTTCGATGGCCTCCATCTTGGGATCGGGCAACTGCACCTCGCTGCCCGTATAGACGCGCATCGTGACACTGCCCGGCGCCACTTCCATTCCGTCCGCCCAGACCCGGCCGACCCGGGTGATCTCGCCCTGACAAAGCGCCAGCGCCAGGTTGACCGAATAGCTGTGCGTCGTGACCGTCGCCGAGGGTCGCGGCGCGCCCTTGCCGCCGCCCTGCTCGCTGACCGTCGTGGTTTCAAGAAAGCGCGAGGCCCAGATCACCTGCCCGGCCACCCGCATCCGGCCCCAGACCTGCCCGATCGCCGCGCCCTCGCTGGCACCGGTCAGCCGGAACCTGTCGATCTTGTCGGTCTCGACCGCCTGCGATCCGGTTCCCATCAGCCGCTGGTCAATGACCCGCCCGATGGTCGCGCCGATCGCGCGCCCGATCACCGCCCCCGACAGCCCCAGGATCGAGCCGCCAAAGCCGCCGCCGATCGCCGCACCGGCTGCGGACAATAATATCGTGGCCATAGACCCAACTCCTCAGGGAAAACTGAAACGCGCCACGATCCGGCGCGCCCATGGTGCCGACAGCGGGCTTTCGACAACGCCGTGACCGCTGAAGGCATGGATGAAACTGGGGCCGGCGACCCCGGCCGCGATCAGCCCGACATGCTTGGCCACCGCGCCGTCACGCATGCGGAACAAAACGACCTGCCCCGCCGCCAAAGGCGCCCCGGGCGGCAGGGCCTGCAGATGCCGCAAGGCCGCCGCCCAGAGACGTTCCTCGCGCTCGGGCTCGGACCAGTCCGCCGTATAGGCAGGCACCGCCTCGGGCTCGGCCCCGTACAGTTCGCGCCAGACGCCCCGGATCAGCCCCAGACAATCCGCGCCGGCCCCCTCGACCGAAGACTGATGCACATAGGGCGTCCCGATCCAGCGCCGCGCAATCGCGACCGCCCGCGCGGCCGCCGGTCCGGACCCGGTCATCCGCGCAAACTCCCGCCGTCGTTCACACTGCCGGTCGAGGGGAAGGCCATCAGCCAATCCTCGCCGGGAATCGCCGGAAACCCCCGGAAATTCACGAAATTCGCGAATTTCAGCCGACAGGTCGCCTCGTCCTTGTCGCAACCCGCCTCGATCCGCAACAGATCGCCCGGCGCGGGTTCGATCCCCAGCGCCTGCCACAGCTCGATCGTCCGCGCGGTGCCGTCCGTCAGCCTGTCGTTCTTGATCATGCCGACCAGACCCGCCGCCCGGCCCGACATCACCCGGAACCGGCCCTTTTCAAAGAACCGGTCCTCGAACCCGCCGAACGACTGAAAGCTGAAAACCCGCGCACCCGTTACCGCCTCGACCGGCCGCTGATCGGAATAACCCGGCAGGTTCAGATCGAACCGGCAGTCCGCGTCCCCCAGAACCGCCGAACAGCGCGCGTGATAGATGCGCCCCTGCGGCTGGTTCAGCTTTTCCGACAGACCGCGCAACTCGGCGCTGAAGGCCCCGCCCTTGCGGCTGACTTCGCCGATCGAGCCGCGAAACTGCAAGGCCCGCTCGGTCACATCCGCCCAGTTGACGATCCAGGCCCGCACCTCGGCCCCGTCATACCGACCGGCCAGAATATCCTCTTCGGTGATCGCATCCGACCGCAAGGCACCCAACGCCTCGCTGTTGTCGACCGCAAGTCCGGTCCCCATCTGCAGCGCCTTCGCCGTCAGACCGGTATCGGCGCGAAACGTCACACCGTCGAACGCCAGATCGCGGTCATGATCGGTAAAGCCCATCACCAGCCCATCCTTGCGCGTCACCGCAAAACAACGCGCAATCGTCGTCGCCCTGCCCGCAAGATGCGCCCTCAGCGCGTCCGGATAGCTCACAGCCGCACCTCCATCACCGGAACATGCGGCACATCCCCCGCCTGAAACGAGGCGACCGACACCTGAATCCGGTCAATGTCGAACCGCACCGGCACATCAAACTCGAACCCCGCCGTCACCGTCTCGCCGACCGCAGGCGGCGTCACGAAGGTCACGATCCCGGTCGCGAAATCGACCGCGTAATGCAGCCCCTCCTGCAACTCGTCGCCCTGCAGGCCGACCCGCACCGTGCCCTCGACCGGCTTGGTGATCCGCCGTTCCTGCGCGGCCGGACCCGAACTGTAGGTCTTGCGCAACTGAAACGCGGCCGCGACCCCGTCACCCATCCCGATCAGCTGATCCTGATAGCCGACCACGGCCGAGGCGCGGCAGCTTTTGAAATCCGCCCAGTCCTTCCAGCGAAAGCCGTGCAACTGGCCCTGACGCGCCTCGAAAAACGCGATCATCTCGCCGATGTCATCCAGGCTTCTCAGAGACACCCCGGCGTCATAACGCCGGCGCGCCTCGGCCCAGGGGGTATTGCGCTCTTCAAAGCCGTTGGTCAGCGCCACGACCTCGGTCCGCCGCTCGGGGCCACCGACCGAACCGAACGACAGGTTCGCCGGAAAGCGTACTTCGTGAAATGCCATCTCTGCCCCTCATCTGTTCCGGTCGCCACGGGCAAGTGCCCGGGCCATCTGCGCCGCGATCTGGCTCTGGCTGCGCTCAAATCCTTTCACGTCCGGCGTCGTGACATGAACGGTCACATTGACCGGCCGCCCGCCCCCCGCCGTCTGCACGCCAAGCCGCCCGTCCGCGCCGCGCGCCAACGGCATGATCGCCTCGGGGCCCGCCTCGCCCATCAGCCCGCGCCCCTGTCGCATCGGAAACTGCGTCGGGCTCGACACCACGCCACCCTTGGCAAACGGCATCACCCGCCCTTGCGAAAAGGCCCCGCCCGATGCAAAGGGGAAAAGCCCCGACAACAGCCCGTTCATCCCCTGGGCAATCGCCCCGCCGACCGCATTCTGGATCGGCCGCATCGCGACGTTATAGACATTGTCGATCAGCGACTGGCCCAGCGACTTCAGCGCATCCGAGACCTTCATCCCGTCGAAGACCAGCCCGTCAAAGGCGCTTCGCAACCCCCGTCCGATCCCCGACGACAGGGCGTTCACCTCGCGCCCGGTGAAGATCATGCTGTCCTTCATGCTCATCAGTTCGGCATCAAAGGCCGCCGCCATCGCCTGCGCGCCGCCCAGCGACTGTTCCAGCGCCTGCATCTGCGCCGCAAACCCGTCGATCCCGTCGCTGCCAAAGGCCTTATCTTCCGCCATCACCCTCATCCTTCTGCTTGTCCGGCGCCGGCTTGTCGGGCCCCCGCTTGTCTGGCCAGGCCGCGCGCAAGGCGTCCAGCCGCGACCGTGCCATCGGCGGCACCGCCGCCGGATCGCCCAGCATCAGCGCCAGCTCTGCCGGCGTCAGCCGCCAGAACTCGTCCGGCCTGAGACGCAGTCCCTGCATCCCGACCCGCATCAACCCCGGCCAATCCAGCGCGCCTGGCCTCACGCCCCGTCCTCCGGCAAGGCAAAGGCCCGCGCCAGAAGCTCGGCCGCGATCCGAACCGCGACCATCGGCCCGCCGTCGACCGTGACCGCCGCAAGATCGCCCGCAGTCCCCGCCCAACCGCCGCCCCGCAGACCCGCGACCAGCACCGCCACCACGTCGCGCGCCGCAAACCGCCCGCTTTCAAACCGCTCTGCCAGTTCCATCAGCGACCCGGTCCCAAGACCCGCCTCCAGTTCCGCCAGCGCGCCAAGGGTCAGCTTCGCCACATGCGGCACGCCGTTCAGCGTGACCGCCACCTCGCCTGCCCAGGGGTTGGCCATCAGATCGCCGTAAAGCTCAGCACCCCGGCCGAGGCGAGGCTCAGCTCATAGGTCGCCTCGCCATTGTAGCTGCCGGCATATTCGATCGCGGTGATCTGGAACGGCCCTTCGACGATGCCGAAATCCGGGATGATCACCTGAAAGGCCTCGACCGTGCCGGCAAAGAAGATCTGCCGCGCCCGGTCGTCGGTGTTGGCATCGACAAACACGCCCGAGCCTGACACGCTTGCCGAACGCACGCCCGCACCCGACAAAAGCTCGCGCCACCCGCCCTGGCTTTCCAGCGAGGTGACATCGACGGTTTCCGCGTTGAAGCTGATCCGCGTTGCCCGAAGCCCGGCGACAGTCACGAAATTCGCGCCCCCGAGGTCAAGCTTGATCAAAAGGTCCTTGCCGTTTTGGGCAACCATGTCCGTTCTCCGAATTATGCAGGACTTCGGCTGGAAAATGCGCCTCAGCCCTCACTTTTGGTTCGATTTGTGAAAGTCTTTGCCGTCAATCCTCGACCCGCGCCCGAAAGAACAGGTCGATCCGCCGCACGTCCGCCTCTTCAACCCGCCGCGCGCGCGCCCGCTGGAACCAAAGGCCGACCAGGCGCCCGCGCGCCAGGATCAGCGTCGCGCCGACCAGCGCGTCCGACACGGCCGCGCCCACCGCCTTGGCATTCTGGAACCCCGCCGCATCGGTGATGACCGAGACGGTGAATTCGTGAAACGCCCCGCGCGTCGTCTGGCTGGACGCATCCCGGGTTGTCTCGGGCCCGATCGATACATAGGTCCCGGCCGTATTGCCCGGCGGCACGGAATCGTAGACCGCCCCCCCGATCAGCGCGTCCAGCGCGCTGTCGGCCCGCAGCCGCTGATAGACCGCCGCCTGCAAGGCGGCCGCAATGCCATAGCTCATGACAGAACCTCCTCGCTGGCAAAGCAGGTCAGATAGTGCCCGCCGGGCCCCTCTTCGGTCACCGCGGTGATCAGAAAGATCCGCGCGCCCTCGCGGAACCGCTGCTCGGGCTTCGGCCGCGACGGCGCGCCATGGGCCGCCCCCCGTACCGTGATCCGGTAGCCCACCGACGACACCGTCACCGACTCGCCCGCCCGCTCGCGGCCGGTGCCCGCCTCGACCGCGGCCCAAAGCGTGCCCTTGGCGACCCAGCTCAGCGTGAACCCCCCGGCCCCATCCGGCAGCCGCTGCGCCTCTTCCAGGACCAGCTTGCGTGACAGACGCGGCGCGCTCATGCCTCGCCCCCGCCCAGCACCCGCACCGTCCGCCAGCGCTCGATCAGCGCCATCACCCCAAAGGGCAGCACCGTCGCCCGGTCCCCCGCCTCGTGGCGGTTCTCGTGAAACTGCGCGGCCAGCAGAAAGACCGCCTGCGCCAGATCGACCGGCACATCGGTCCAGGCCGGGCCAAATCCGGCCGTGAACGCCACCTCGACCGTCCCCGACGACGGCACCGTCGGCAACAGCCCGCCCACGCCCGCGATCTTCGGCCGGTGCATATCCCTGACCAGCCGGTAAGACGCCGCCGGAACCAGCGTGCCCACCCCTTGCGCATCGCGCAAGGTCACCGACCCGATCACCGACACCGGCGCCACCGGAATCGCCTGCGCCTCGCCATCACGCCAGTCCTCCAGCGTCCAGAGGAAACCGCGCGCCACCAGGGCCTTGCCGATCCGCCCCTCGACCGCCGCCATCGCTGCCCTGAGATAGCCCTCGGCCAGCGCGTCCTGCACCCCGTCATCGGCAAAACCGGTCCCCAGACGCAGATGCGCCTTGAACTCGGCCACCGGCAGCGCCGACCCGGGCACCGCACTCGTCTCTGTCAGCATCATCAGGCATTCTCCGATAGACCCGCCGCCCCCTCGCCCAAGGCGCGGGGACGCGCGCTTTTCGCGACGCGCACCCCGCATTGCTCGGACGGAGGGAGCAGCTAGACAATGAGGGGCAAGGCCCCGCGCGCCCCGGGGGCCGGGTCATCCCCGGCCCCCTTCCACGGCTCTTACGAGACCGCGAATTTCAGCAGTTTGATCGCGTTGAAGTCGGTGACATCGCCGCCGACACGCTTGGTCGCGTAGAACAGCACGTTCGGCTTGGTCGAGAAGGGATCGCGCAGGATGCGCAGGTCCGGCCGCTCGGCGATCGTATAGGCCGAGTGGAAATCACCGAACGAGATCGCATAGGCGCCCGCGCCAATGTCGGGCATGTCCTCGGCGATCAGCACCGGATAGCCCATCAGACGCGACGGCTCGCCCAGCTGCAGCCCGTCCGACCACATGAAGCGGCCATCGGCATCCTTCATCTTGCGCACGGCGCCCGCGGTTTTCGAGTTCATCAGGAACGTGCCGTTGCGACGATATTCGGCGCCCAGCGCATAGACCAGATCGACAATCGCGTCCGAGGCGTTGGTGGTGGCAAAATCGGCCGCCGCGCCGGTCGGCACATAGCCGAGCTGACCCCAGACCCAGGACCCGTTGGTGATCTTGTTGTAATTCAGGAACCCTTTCGGCTTGTCGACGCCATCGCCCGAGATAAAGGCGCTTGCCTCGGCGCGAGCAAACTTGTTGGCGATCCGCTCGGCCAGCCAGCCCTCGACGTCAAAGGCCGCGTCGTCCAGCAGACGCTGGCTGATCTTCGGCATCGCGGCAAGTTCAAACAGCTTGATCGAAATCCGCTCGATCGTCGGCGTCGTCGTCTCGGCAAAGGCCGCAACTTCCGTGGCCCAGCCCGAACCGACGTCGGTCCGGTCGATCACCACATCGAACGAGCCGCTTTCGACATTGACCACGTTGGCCACGCTCCGCAGCGACACGGTCGACCGCAGCACGCCCTGGATCCGCTCGGCCATCTCGGGGTTGATCAGATAGCCGCCATCGGCGCTGACGGCCGTCGACATGGCCTTGCCTTCCAGATGCAGGCCGCGCAGCCCGTCATCCTCGCCCTGACGCACATAGGCGGACAGGGCCTTCTTGTGGGGCGGCTCGCCCTCGGCCATTGCAGACAGCGCCGGACGCCCGGCGGTATAGTTCTTGCGATCCAGCATGGTCAGTCGCTCTTCCTGTTGTTGCAGCTTCGATTTCAGTTCGTCCTGAAAGCCCTTGAACTCCGACAGAAACCCGGAAATCGCGGCCTTCATCTCCTGGGCCGGAGCGTCGGACACGCCTTCCCCGGCCCGAGACTTATGCTCGGTCTTCGTCATACCCATCACCTCACGTCAGGGGTTGCGTAGGGCGTCCCTATCGGGCCGCCAGCGTCCGGCGCGCGTCGGCAAAGACCGCCGCCAGTTCGTTCAGATCGCCGGCCAGGGCCGCGTCGCCCTTGGCCCCGACCCGTGCCTCGGGAAGCATGGGAAAGGTCACGACCGACACTTCCCACAGTTCCACCTCACGAAGAAGCCGCTGGCCCTTCGCATCCTTTTCCGCCCTGACCGTGCGATAGCCGATCGACAGCCCGTCGATCGCCCCCGCCGCAATCAGCGCCGCCGCCTCGCGGCCCTTTTCGACGTCCGACAGGATGCGGCCCTTGACCCAAAGGCCCTTGCCATCCTCGCGGATCTCTTCCCAGACGCCGATCGGCTGGGCCGGGTCATGCTGCCACAGCATCTTGACCTGCCGCCCCTCGGCCCGCATCCGGTCCAGCGACTTGCGATAGGCCCCGGCCATCACCACATCGCCGCCCTGATCGCCCACCCCGAAGACCGAGGCATAGCCCTCGATCCTGACGCCGTCGGCCACCGCGACCGCCTCGCCCAGCCGGGAATATTTCGTCTCCAGCCCAAAATCCTCAATCCGCATTCCAGCCCCCTATTTCGGAGAAAATTCCAGGATCGACTGCGTCGCCTGCGCAAGAAACACGCCGACGACGCCAAAGACCGTCATCCACAACCGCTTTTCGACGCCGATGATCATCGCCTCGATCCGCTCAAGCCGCCGCTCGACCGTCTCGAACTGCAGCGCCATGATCTTTTCGGTCGATTCAAACCGATGTTCATGGGCGCATTCGAACGGCTCCTTCAGATAGCGCGACCCCGCGCCCGCAACCGCCATCCTCACGCCTCATCCGTCAGACGCGGCAAGCCCAGGATCGCCCGCTTTTCGGCATCGGTCAGGAACAGCGCCTCGCCCACCCGTTTCCATTGCTGGTCACGCTCGATCGCCAGCGCCGGGACCTGATCAAGGTCGGGCTTCAGCTCGACCTCCTCGCCCAGATGCGTTGACAGCCAGTGACCGACAGCCGCCGTCACCCGCGTCGCCAGCGGCAGAACCGTCAGCCGGTAAAAGCCACGGTTGGCCTCCTGATAGTTCGCGTAAGTCGCGTCGCCCGGAATGCCCAGCAGCATCGGCGGCACGCCGAACGCCACCGCAATCTCGCGCGCGGCCGCCTCCTTGGTCTTCTGAAACTCCATGTCCGAGGGGCTGAACCCCATCGGCTTCCAGTCAAGCCCGCCTTCCAGCAGCATCGGCCGGCCGGCATTGCGGGCGCCCTGATGATGCATCTCCATCTCGGAAATCAGCCGTTCATACTGATCGCCCGACAATTGCCCCTGCCCGTCAGCGCCCTTGTAGATGATCGCGCCCGAGGGGCGCGCAGCATTGTCGAGCAGCGCCTTCGACCAGGCCGACGCGCTGTTGTGGACATCGACCGCCACTGCCGCCGCCTGCAGGGGCGACAGACCATAATGGTCGTCCTGGGGATGGAAGGCCTTGATATGGCAGACCGGGTCGACCGGCCCGCTCATGTCGAACCGGTGCTTGCGTCCGCCGACCGAATATTCATAGGCCACCGGCCAGCCATCCGCGCCCGGCACCAGCGACATGCGGTCCGACCGCAGGACATGCAGCTCGACCGGCAGACCGGCGCCGCCGACCGCCTCAAGATAGCCGTTGCCCGACAGCAGCAACTGGCCATAAAGCGCCTCGAACAGCTCGGCCCGCCCCTGCCCTGGATTGGGGCGGCGCATCAGGTCCAGAAGCGGATGCAGGTCAAACCGCCGCTCGTGGTCCTGCAGCACCAAAGGCAGCGCCGCCGCCGCCTCGGCAATCAGTTTGACCGCCCGGAACCCGACCGGATTGCCGGTGAACCCCGCCCGCGTCAGGCTGACCACGTCACGCGGGCTCCAGGCCACACGCCCCGACGCCCCCCAGGCGATCACCCGACCCGTGGCCGAGGCCTTGACCTCTGGCACAGCGTCGCCGCGCCGGAAAAAACTCCAACCCATGCCCGTCTCCATCATCCTGATCGGCCCGGAAAGCCGCCTCGCGACTTCCCTTCTGCCTCAAATTCCTTACCCGACGCCTCGGGCACCGTTCGGTGCCCCCCGGGGGTGAACGAACGACCACACCGCCTCACCCGGCAGGGTCAGGCGACCCTCCGCCGCCCGCCGATCCCGCCCACCCCACCCGGTCGCCCAAAGCGACCGGGCCAGCGACTCCACCGCCTCACCCGGCAGGGGCCATCGCCCCTGCCGCCGCGCGCCCTCCCCGCCCGCACCGCCCGGTCGCCCAA
>CAZORV010000057.1:0-16030 GCA_964582215.1 uncultured Frigidibacter sp. | reverse complement strand
GTCATCGAAAACTATCAGATGCGCTTTTCGGTCAGCTACCCGAACGAGGAACGCCCCGCCGCCCGCCCCTTCCGCACCACGCCGATGTACGACATTTTCGACGGGATGGGCGCGGTCTGGGGTCAGCAATACGGGCTTGAGGTCGCCAACTATTTCGCCACCGGCGACGAGCCGCGCTTCGAGACCCCGACCTTCAAACGCTCGAACGCCTGGGAGGCGACAAGGGCCGAGGTCTTTGCGGTGCGCGAGGCGGTCGGGATCAACGAAATCCAGAACTTCGGGAAATTCCGCGTCACCGGCCCCAATGCCCGCGCCTGGCTGGACCGGATCATGGCCGGGGCGATCCCCAAGCCCGGCCGGCTGTCGCTGACGCCGATGCTGTCGCCCAAGGGCAGGATCATCGGCGACCTGACCGTCACCTGCCTGTCCGAGACCGAGTTTCAGGTGACCGGCAGCTATGGCGCCCAGGACCAGCATCTGCGCTGGTTTGAACGGAACATGGAACCGGGCGTCACGGTCGAGAATGTCTCGGACCGGATCACCGGCTTTCAGATCGCCGGTCCGAATGCCCGCGCGCTGCTGGCCCGCGTCACCCGCGCCGACGTCTCGGGCGAGGCGTTCAAATTCATGGACGCCCGCCGCATGACCATCGGCATGGTCGATTGTCTGGTGCAGCGGGTCAGCTACACCGGCGATCTCGGCTATGAGATTTACTGCGATTTCATGAAGCAGCGCAGCCTTTGGCATGTGCTCTGGTCGGCGGGGGCGGACCTTGGCATCCGGCCCTTCGGCATGCGGGCGATGATGTCACTCCGGCTCGACAAATGGTTCGGCAGCTGGAGCCGTGAATTCAGCCCCGACTATTTCCCCGCCGAAACCGGGATCGACCGGTTCATCCGCTGGAACAAACCGGTCGAATGGATCGGCAAGGCAGCGGCCCTGCGCGAAAAGGCCGAGGGCCCGAAACGCCGCCTCTGCGCCTTCGTGATCGAGGATGGCGATGCCGACGTCGTCGCCTACGAACCGGTCTGGGTCGGCGATCAGGTCGTCGGTTTCTGTTCCTCGGGCGGCTATGCCCATTGGTCGGGCAAGTCGGTGGCGCAGGCCTTTGTCCCCACCGACCTGATCCGCGAGGGGCTGACGGTCGAGATCGAGATTCTCGGCCGGCGCCGCAAGGCGCGGATGGTCACCGCCGCCCTGTGGGACGCCGACGGCGCCCGAATGCGGGGGTAAACCGGCTGCGGCCCATTCGTCAGGGGCAGGCGACAGCGCCGTTGAAACACGGTCCCGCTCAGCCGCGCGCGGGCAATGGCCGGCCGCGCCAGGGCTTGACCAGACCGCCGGGCGCGCCTCCAATGGCGCGATGACCTCGGCAGTGACAATCCTGATCCCGGCGGCGGGCGCCTCGTCGCGGATGGCGGGTCGCGACAAGCTGGCGGAGCCCGTCGGCACCGGGACGGCGCTGTTCCGCGCGGCACGCACGGCACTTGCAACCGGCTGCCGGGTGATGGTGACGCTGGCCGGCCCCTACGCAGCCGCAAGGCGCGCGGCGCTGAGCGGACTGCCTGTCACCATCCTGCCCGTACCCGATCACCATTCCGGACTGTCGGCTTCGCTGCGCGCCGGGGCGCAGGCGGCGGACGGTGCGGCGGGGTTGATGATCCACCTGCCCGACATGCCCGACATTGAAACCACCGACATGACGCGCCTGTTGCAGGCCTTCGCCCGCGACCCCGCCCGTCCGGTCCGCGCGACAGATGCGCAGGGCAACCCCGGCCATCCGGTGATCTTCCCGGCCCGGCTGTTCCCTGCCCTGATCGGTCTGACCGGTGATCAGGGCGGTCGCGCGGTTCTGGCGGGTCAGGACGTCCGGATGATCCCGCTGAGGGGCGCCCGCGCGACGACGGATCTCGACAGCCCGTCCGACTGGGCCACCTGGCGCGGCCGGTCCTGACGCCCTACGCCGCGCGCATGGCCCTTGCCTCGTGCGGTTTCAGCGACAGCCGGGCCGCGCGGTAGCTGGATTGGCCCTGGTCGGTGGCGAGGTCGGGGAAGAGGGTCAGCAATTCCTCCAGCTGCGGCGCCTCGATCCCGGTCAGGCTGGCGGCGCCGGGCTGGAAGCTTTCGCTCCAGGCGCCGTCGGCGCGGATGATCTCGTGGCGGTCGAACATCAGGTGGAGGTAGCTGACGGGCCGGTCCGCCCCGGCCCGGGAAATCCCCGGCCAGCCGGTCAGATGCGCCGCCGCCGCCAGAACCTCGGCCTCGCCCGCGACCAGTTCGGCCCGGGCGCCGGTCAGAAGCATCCGGTGCTGGGGCGAGACCAGAAGGTCGCGCGCCGGCAGGTCGGGGCCAAGCGCGCCCGCCCCGATCCGGACGGGGCAAAGCTGCGGCGCGGCGGCGAGGTCCGCCGCCGTCAGGTCGCGCCGGCCGGTCCAGCGCACCGTCTGATAGCCGCTGTCGCGGGTCAGGACCCGGTCGCCGGGGCGGATATGCTCGACCGCGACCGGGCCTTTCAGCGTGTCGATCAGCGTGCCGGGGGTAAAGCAGGGCACGATGGTCTCGATATTGGAAAAACTCATCGTGCCAATGACTTGGCCGAGGTTGTTCAGAAACTGGACCGTGCCGGATTCGTTGTTGCCGCCGCCGAAGATGATGTTGGTGTTGGCCTTGGTCCAGCCCGAACCGAAAAGGTCGAGGATGTCCTGTTCGTTGCTGGGCGTGTCTTCCGACCCGTCGACCACGTCGCCGATGCCGATCCCGGTGAACCGGTCCGACCCCAGCCCGCCGGTCAGCGTGTCAGCACCCGCCCCCCCGTCCAGCGTGTCATTGCCGTCGCCGCCGAACAACTGGTCATTGCCGGCCCCGCCCGACAGGCTGTCGGTGCCGATCCCGCCGTAAAGCGTGTCATTGCCGCCCGCGGCCAGTATCGTATCGTTGCCATCATCGCCGGACAGCAGGTCGTGGCTGTCGGTGTTGTTGTTCGAGTCGGTAATCAGGTCGTTGCCGGCCCCGCCGTAGACCGTGTCATTGTCGCCGACCGCCAGTTCGTCGGCGCCGGCCTCGATCACATCGTTGCCGTCGCCACCGAACAGCTGGTCGGTCAGGTCGCCGCCGTCGATCGTATCGTCCCCGATCCCGCCATAGACCGTGTCGCTGTTGCCGCCGCCGTCGAGCGAGTCATTGCCGCTGCCGCCGTCGATCGTGTCATTGCCGGTGCCGCCGACAACCGTGTCATTGCCAAGCCCGGCGTCAACGGAATCGTTGTCAGCGCCACCGAAAAGGCTGTCGTTGCCGTCGCCGCCGTCGATCGTGTCATTGCCGATGCCGCCGAAGATCGTGTCGTTGAAGGTCCCGGTTCCGCCCAGCAGCGAGTCATTGCCGTCGCCGCCATCGATGCTGTCAGCCTCGGTCCCGCCGTCGATCGTGTCATCACCGATCCCGCCCGACAGGCTGTCGACCCCGGCGCCGCCCGAAATTGAATCGTTGCCGTCGCCGCCAAAGACCGTGTCGTTCTCGGATCCGGCATCGATCGTGTCATCGCCGAGCCCGCCGATGATCGAATCCGTCCCGGCCCCGCCGAACAGCTGGTCATTGCCGTCGCCGCCGTCGACCGTGTCATTGCCGATGCCGCCGAGGATCGTGTCGCCAAACGTCCCTGTCCCGCCGAAAAGCGAGTCATTGCCGTCGCCGCCGTCGATGCTGTCCGCCTCGGTCCCGCCGTCGATCGTGTCGGCCCCGCCATTGCCGAAGATCGTGTCATTGCCGGCGCCACCGCTGATGCTGTCATTGCCATCGACCTGACCAGTCACGGTCGGCGGCACGCCCAGCATTGACGTCGTTGCCAGATTGACAGCGGTATTGCCGGTATCCGGGCCGCTGATCGTCGCCGAAAGCGTGTCGGCGCCGAGGTTTTCCCAGAAATAGACCTCGATCGTGTAAGTCTGGCCGGCTGCGAGCGTCACATCACCATAGCGCGTCGTGGCGCTTTGGTGGAAGTCATTGTTCATATAGGGCAGCGTGCCGCCCGTCTGGTTGGCGAAGTTCAGCACATTGCCGGCGGAGTCGCGGATGACGATCCGCGAGCCATCGTCCGAAGTTGTTGTCAGCCTGTAGGTGCCACCCGAAGTGACCGTCAGGGTGCTGGTCAGGACAACGCCGTAATCGTTGGGGTCGCCGGTGGTGCCGCGCGAGATGTTGGCAAGGTTGGTAACGCCAAAGTCGTCGACATAGCCCTGACCAACCAGAGTGCCGCTGGTGATGGTCGGGGCCTGGCCGTTTGCCGAGGTGAAATCGCGGTTATAGACGCCGTACTGCCATTGGCCCTTCAGCGGCCCGTCGCCAGCCAGAACATCATTGCCGGCGGCGCCGGTGATCGTGTCATTGCCGCCGCCGCCCGACAGGGAATCAACCCCGGCGGTGCCGGTGAAGGTCTGGTTTGCGCCTGTTGCAGGCGTTGTACTCGCATTCTCGACCACGGCTCACCCATCCGACCCGGCATTTCTGATGGGCCACCCAGACGTTCCGTAGTCTATGCGCCCGCGAAATCAACAAAAATGAATTAGTCCGACGGCAGTTTGGCAGCAACCTGCCGCAAGAAAACGGCACTGCCCGTTCATTCGGCCCTGACGCCTTACGCCGCGCGCATCGCCCTTGCCTCGTGCGGTTTCAGCGACAGCCGGGCCGCGCGGTAGGTGGACTGGCCCTGGTCGGTGGCGAGGTCGGGGAAGAGGGTCAGCAATTCCTCCAGCTGCGGCGCCTCGATCCCGGTCAGGCTGGCGGCGCCGGGCTGGAAGCTTTCGCTCCAGGCGCCGTCGGCGCGGATGATCTCGTGGCGGTCGAACATCAGGTGGAGGTAGCTGACGGGCCGGTCCGCCCCGGCCCGGGAAATCCCCGGCCAGCCGGTCAGATGCGCCGCCGCCGCCAGAACCTCGGCCTCGCCCGCGACCAGTTCGGCCCGGGCGCCGGTCAGAAGCATCCGGTGCTGGGGCGAGACCAGAAGGTCGCGCGCCGGCAGGTCGGGGCCAAGCGCGCCCGCCCCGATCCGGACGGGGCAAAGCTGCGGCGCGGCGGCGAGGTCCGCCGCCGTCAGGTCGCGCCGGCCGGTCCAGCGCACCGTCTGATAGCCGCTGTCGCGGGTCAGGACCCGGTCGCCGGGGCGGATATGCTCGACCGCGACCGGGCCTTTCAGCGTGTCGATCAGCGTGCCGGGGGTAAAGCAGGGCACGATGGTCTCGATATTGGAAAAACTCATCGTGCCAATGACTTGGCCGAGGTTGTTCAGAAACTGGACCGTGCCGGATTCGTTGTTGCCGCCGCCGAAGATGATGTTGGTGTTGGCCTTGGTCCAGCCCGAACCGAAAAGGTCGAGGATGTCCTGTTCGTTGCTGGGCGTGTCTTCCGACCCGTCGACCACGTCGCCGATGCCGATCCCGGTGAACCGGTCCGACCCCAGCCCGCCGGTCAGCGTGTCAGCACCCGCCCCCCCGTCCAGCGTGTCATTGCCGTCGCCGCCGAACAACTGGTCATTGCCGGCCCCGCCCGACAGGCTGTCGGTGCCGATCCCGCCGTAAAGCGTGTCATTGCCGCCCGCGGCCAGTATCGTATCGTTGCCATCATCGCCGGACAGCAGGTCGTGGCTGTCGGTGTTGTTGTTCGAGTCGGTAATCAGGTCGTTGCCGGCCCCGCCGTAGACCGTGTCATTGTCGCCGACCGCCAGTTCGTCGGCGCCGGCCTCGATCACATCGTTGCCGTCGCCACCGAACAGCTGGTCGGTCAGGTCGCCGCCGTCGATCGTATCGTCCCCGATCCCGCCATAGACCGTGTCGCTGTTGCCGCCGCCGTCGAGCGAGTCATTGCCGCTGCCGCCGTCGATCGTGTCATTGCCGGTGCCGCCGACAACCGTGTCATTGCCAAGCCCGGCGTCAACGGAATCGTTGTCAGCACCACCGAAAAGGCTGTCGTTGCCGTCGCCGCCGTCGATCGTGTCATTGCCGATACCGCCGAAGACCGTGTCGTTCCCGGTTCCGCCATCGATCGTATCGTTGCCGGAGTTGCCCAGAATTGAATCGTCGCCCGCGTCACCGAAAACGGAATCGTCGCCAATTCCGGCGTCGATCGTGTCGTTGCCTGCGACCTGCGGGATCGTGGTGAAATGCACGTCACTGACCCAGAGTGACTGGCTCGACGTCCCGACGTTCGCATGGATGATCTCAATCCGCGCGACGGGTCCGGCGATCTGGATCAGTGCCGAGCCAAGGGCAGAGTTGACGCTGTCGGCGGTGTTCGCGGCGGTGATCGTGTTGCCCGAAACGGAATCGTTGCCGCTGAGCGTGATGGTCACGGCGACCGGGTTGCCATTGGCGTCATAGGCATTGATTGTGACGATGTCCTGCCAGTTTCCGGTGCTGGCGTCGATGTCGTCAATGCGGAACTGCGCGTCGCGCACCTCATCGGTGACGCCCGAACCGGCCGATCCCGCGAAGTCGATGTAAGTCGTCGAGGTTGTTCCGGTTCCGGTGCCGGTCAGGTTCAGGCTGGATGTCGTGCTCATCGGCTCGCCGCTGCCGATGTAGATCGTGTCGGTCGACTCGACCGACTGGGTCGAGCTGAGGTTGGTCGTGACGAAACTGACCCGGACGTCCATCTGCCCGGTGTCCTGGACGAACCCGTTGGTGACGCTGGATTCGTCCGCCCCGACCAGGTTCCACTTCAACGATTCCGAAGCGGCGCTGGCGGTCGTCGCGCTGTCGCCGTGGATCGTGTCGTTGCCGTCGCCGCCACTGATGCTGTCGCCGCCGCCGGCGCCCGCGATGACGTCAGCCCCCGCGCCGCCCGCGACCGTGTCGGCGCCGGCGCCCGCGTCGATGGAATCATCGCCAATGCCACCGTCGATATTGTCGGCGCCGTCGCCGCCGGTGATCGTGTCAAGCCCGTCGCCGCCGTTGATCGTGTCGGCCCCGGCGCCGCCGGACAGGAGGTCATTGCCGAGATCGCCCTGCAGGCTGTCGGCGCCGAAGCCGCCGTCAAGCGTGTCATTGCCGTCGCCGCCGACCAAACTGTCATTGCCGCCAAGGCCCGCCAGGCTGTCGGCCCCGGCGCCGCCGTCCAGACTGTCGGCGTTGTTCGACCCGATCAGCGTATCGCTGAAGCCCGACCCGACGACGGCCTCAACCCCGCTGATGCTGTCCCCGGCGGCGTCGCCGCCCGAATTGATGTTGGCCGAAAGGTTGACCGCAACCCCCGAACCCGAGGTTGCATAGCTGACCGTATCTGTGCCCGACCCGCCGACCAGCGTGCCGCTGCCCGCGCCGCCGGACAGAAGGTCATTGCCGCTGCCGCCGTCAAGGGAATCATTCCCCGCGCCGCCGAACAAGCTTTCGTTGCCGTTGCCGCCGACCAGACTGTCATTGCCGGCCGAGCCGATCACCACCTCGATGCTGGTCAGCGTGTCGCCCGCAGCGTCGCCGCCGGAGTTCGCATTGGTGGCAAGGTTGACCGACACCGCCGAACCCGAGGCGCTGTAATCGGCCGTGTCGGTACCGCCGCCGCCGTCGAGCGAGTCGCTGCCCGACCCGCCCACCAGTGTGTCATTGTCGTTGCCGCCGAACAGCGAATCATTGCCCGACCCGCCGATCAGGCTGTCATTGCCATCCTCGCCCGACAGCGAGTCACTGTTGGAGCCGCCGTCGATCGTGTCATCGCCGGACCCGGCGAACACCGAGTCATTGCCGCCGCCCGCCGCAAAACTGTCGTTACCGCCGAAAAGGCTCGCCACGTCCGCCGAGCCGGTGCCCGTCAGGGTGGTGTCATTGCCAGCCGTGCCAGTTATAGTTGCCATATCAATCTTTTACAAACCGTTCCGAAGTCCGGAAGCGCACTGATTACGTTACAGGACAGACCTACATAGTTCGTAAGTCAGCGACAATCTCATAAAATTTTTCGTTTTTTTTGAGGCCGACTCGTGCCCTGTCCGGGGCTCGATTGCGTGACCTTGCAGCGATTTCGCATGAAACCTGCGCTCGCCCGATGGCAAAGCGCCCGGCGGGGCTGCCGGGCGCTGCGAATCAAAAGCGAAGCACCGGCCCGGCCGGGGGCTGACCTATTGGACGGCCAGCGCGGCAGATTCCGGCGCGGCGGCAACGGCCGGCGAAAGCTCGGCCTCGGCCTTGCAGGTTTCGCACCAGACGCCGCCGACATTGATCATTTCGACCCGGTCGAACTGCAGCTGGATGTAGGTCACATTGTGGAAGGTGCCGCGGCGGATGCCCGGCTGGCCAACCAGGCTGCGGGCCATGACCGGCGCGTCCTGTCTGGGGTCAGCGGCGATCCGGTGATTGGGCGACAGGGTGATGTCGGACACCGGCAGACCACGCCCGAGGGCGCCGGCGCGGATCTCGACCGGGCGCAGCAACGGCACCAGGCCAAGCGCCCGCCAGCCATAGTTGCGGTGCAGGATCGCGCGGATCGGCTGCAGGCCATTGTCACGGGTCAGCACCATGTCGCCGGCCTTCAGGTCGGTGACCGCGACCTGCCCGCTTTCGCAGGCGACCAGACAGTCGGGCGCGAAACAGGACACCGTGTCGACATAGCGGGCAAGGGTCGCGGGATCGAGATCGCGGCCCTGGCTGTCGGCGCCGCCGGTCAGGGCCGGTTCATCAGCCCCCGCAAAGCGCAGTGACATCGAAGGCGACGCGGCACGATCCAGCGTGTCAGCCTGACTTTTCGCGAATACGACATGTTTCATTCTGACACCTGACTAAAGAGATATTAAAAAATTACTTATTTCCGACGGATAACCCCGCCGCCTGCACTTTTACTTGCGACCTGCGCGGTGAACTCTGGCCTCAATTGCCACAGGCACTGCGCGGACGGTCGTCACCGAAAGAAGGGCTGCCAACGCAGCGACGAAAACGACGAACACCTCAACTCTCCTTAAACCAGCGAATTTGTCCAAAAAAATGTCAACAAACCGACCTTGCAATGATTTGACCGTGTCAGACCGGGTCAAATCCCGGCCCCCTGCGGTCAGGCACGTTCCTTGCGGCCCTCCGTCCCGAAAATCGCCGGGAAGAATTCGACCAGTTCGGTGCGCTGGGCATTTCCCAGCGCACCCAGCGACAGATCGGCCGCCTGAAAACTTTCAGCCCACATGCCGTTCGCCAGCACGACCTCGTGCTTGTCGAAACCGATATGGACGTACCGGACGCCCAGCACCTGACAGTTGCGGATGGTCCGGCTGTCGGCCAGGTTCTTGACCGCCACCAAAGCCTCGCGCCCGCCGTTGCCAAACGGCACCCGGTCACCCGAGACCAGAAGCCGCAGGTTCGGGCTGACCAATGTGTCACGCTCGGGCAGGCCGCGGCCGACGGCGCCGATCGTCACCAGAACCGGCTGCAGATGGGGAACTTCGGACAATTGGCCATAGTCGAAATCGCGCCGGACAATCTGGCGGACGGTCTGCAGACCATTGTCGCGGGTCACGACGCGGTCGCCAGCCTGAAGCTCTTCGACAGGCCGCTCACCCTTCAGGGTGGTAATCATGGTTCCGGTGGTAAAACAGGGCACTGCGTTCAATCCCAAATAGCACTTCAAAATCATCTGCCGCGTCAAAGCGGCCTGTGGTTCGCCCGGATCAAAATCGCCTTGCGGCCATCCGGGTTGCACGGGGCTTAGTCTGCGCCCTTGCCCAGCCTCTATGCCAGGGGAAACATGGCGAAATAATGGCAATCTGGCCGAACAGACTGTTGCGTTCGGGCGCTGCAAACGACGGGCGACGAGCGATTGGCGCTACGGCGGAAAATGTCGGATTTTCATTCAACGCCCTGATTTCAAACGAACCTTCGGGCAAATGCCACGGCAACCCATTGACCCGACGTAAGCAAAACCTGTCTTTTCGTTAGCTAACCGTTGATCAGACAGAAACAAACCCGGGCACGGCAGCGACCGGACGCCCGAATTAAGGAAATTCTGAGGCTGACTGTGATCGGCCAAACCGGGAAACAATCATGGGTCCGGACCCTAGTATTGTTTCCACTTTGACGCATCGACCGGGATATCGATTGACGGACGGTCACCTGACCCCGAATCGGACCGGCAACCCGGGTCCCGTCCATCCATTTTCAGCAAGATTGGTGCCCGAGGCGAGACTCGAACTCGCAAGCCTTGCGGCGGAGGATTTTGAGTCCCCTGCGTCTACCATTCCACCACTCGGGCACGGCGCAAGCTCTATCCCCGCGCCGTGCCAAGTTCAAGCCCGCCGCCGACGGCCGCCGGCCCCGTTAGAGGTTCGGCGACGAGAATGTGTCGCAGGCCTTGATCGACCCGGCCTTGTAGCCGGTCGCCAGCCAGCGCTGGCGCTGTTCGGACGTGCCGTGGGTAAAGCTGTCGGGCATCGGCCGCTGACCGGCACTGCGCTGCAGCGTATCGTCGCCGATCTGGGCCGCGGCATTCACTGCCTCCTGAATGTCGCCCTCTTCCAGCGAGCCAAGCTTTTCGGCCGCGTAGCGCGCCCAGACGCCCGAGAAACAGTCGGCCTGCAGCTCCACCATCACCGAAATGGCGTTGGCCTCGGCCTCGCCCGACTGCTGGCGCATCGCCGTGGTCTTTTCCAGAATCCCCAACTCGTCCTGCACATGGTGGCCGACCTCGTGGGCCACCACATAGGCGGCCGCGAAGTCGCCGCGCGCGCCCAGACGCTGCGACAGGGTCGCGAAGAAGTCGGTGTCGAGATAGACCTTCTTGTCGTTCGGGCAATAGAACGGGCCGGTCTGGGCCGAGGCGCCGCCGCAGGCCGACTGGGTCGCGCCCTTGAACAGCACCAGCGTCGTCGGATTATAGACCGCACCCAGCTCCGTCTCGAAGATGTCCGTCCAGATCTGCTCGGTGTCGGCCAGTGTCACCGCGACGAACTTCGCAGCGCGCTGATCGGCCTCGGTCACCTCGCCGCCCTCGCCACCGATCTGCGGCACGCCGCCGCCGCCTTGCAGAACCGCCATCGGATCACCGCCGAGCGCCCAGACGATCAGCGCAATCGCCAGAAGTCCCAGTCCGCCACCGCCGACGGCCCGACCGGTGCTCATCCCGCGACGGTCCTCGATATTGTCGCTGCTGCGACGACCTTCCCACTTCATACTTACCCCCTCGGACCGATCCGGCCACGCTGCTGGCGAAAAGTTTATCGGACCTTCCGCGCCCCGGAAAGCCCCGAGTGCTTGACGTCCCCCCCCTGCCCGTGGCCAATGGCGGCCGAACGACGGACAGGCGGATGGCGATGTTCAGAAAACTTTATGACTGGACACTGTCCTGGGCGCGCTCGCGCCATGCGCCGGCGGCACTTGGCACGATTTCCTTCATCGAAAGCTCGGTCTTTCCGATTCCGGCGGATGTCCTGTTCATCCCGATGTGCGCGGCCCGCCCCGAACGCGCGATGCGCTTTGCGCTGATCGCCTCGGTCACCTCGGTGCTTGGCGGCATCTTCGGCTGGTTTCTTGGCCGCTACGCCTTTGAGCTTCTGGCCCGGCCCGTCCTTGAATTCTACCACAAACTCGACGCGTTCGAGGCGATGCGCCAGGACGTCGCCGGTTCCACCTGGCTGATCCTTTTGCTGCTTGTCACCTCGGGCCTTGCGCATCTTCCGCCGATGAAGGTGGTCACCATCCTGTCCGGCGTCGTCGGTTTCAGCCTGCCTTTGTTCATCCTGTCGGCGATTGTCGCGCGGGCCGGGCGGTTCTACGGCCTTGCCTGGATCCTGCAACGTTATGGCGCGCCGATCCTTGACTTTATCGAGCGGCGCCTGTCCCTGATCGTCGGCGGGCTGCTTGGTCTTGTCGTCCTTCTTTACATACTGTTGAAAGTCCTATGACCCAGAACGCCCGCACCATCGCCTTTGCCGCAGCCGCCGGGTCCGTGATCCTGCTGGCCGGGGCCTTTCTCTTTCAGGCGATCGGCTATCCGCCCTGCCACCTTTGCCTTTTGCAGCGCTGGCCGCATGCGGCGGCGGTGCTGATCGGCGGACTTCTGTGGCTGACGAACCGCCGCGCCCTGTGCTGGGCCGGGGCGGCCGCCACGCTGGTGACGGCCCTCACCGGGCTTTATCACACCGGGGTCGAGCGGCATTTCTGGGCGGGCCCCTCGACCTGCACCTCGGACGGCGTCACGGGCCTGTCGCCCGAAGACCTGCTGAACCAGATCATGGCCGCGCCGCTGATCCGCTGCGACGAGGTCGCCTGGAGCCTTCTCGGCCTGTCGATGGCCTCGTGGAACGCGGCCTTTTCGCTGATCCTCTGCGCGCTTTGGGTCAGCGCCGCCCGGCGCGGCGCGTGGTAAGCAGAAGGTTGGTCTCGCTGGCCAGCACCCCGTCGTAACCGCGGACCTTGACCAGGACCGCGTCAAGCTCTTCCAGCGTGCGCGTGCCAACCTCGACGATCAGATCCCAGCGGCCATTGGTCGAATGGACCGCCTGCACCTCGGGCAGGCCGGTCAGCCGCCCGGTGATCCTTTCCGCCCCCCGCCCCTCGATCGCGATCATCACCAGACCGCGCACCGGGGCGGCCGAGACATCGCCGCGCGTCATGACCGAAAATCCGACGATCTCGCCCCGGGCCTGAAGCCGTTCCATCCGCGCCCGGACCGTGGCGCGCGCCAGACCCAGCCGCCCGGCCAGATCGGACAGCGACGCCCGCCCGTCGCGGCGCAGTTCGGCGATCAGCCGGTGGTCGACATCGTCCAGTTCGCTCATTCTCGCCACCATATTGGTCAATTGACTGCCCAAACCGACAGTAACGCCGTTGCAGACCGACGCAACCCGGCAATAGGCTGAACGTCGTCCAAACCGGTGGTGATCATGACCAAGACCTGCATCCTTATCGGCGCCCCCGTCGATTCCGGCCAGAAACGCCCGGGCTGCCTGATGGGGCCGGCGGCCTATCGCGTCGCGGGGCTTGGCGCCTCGATCACCGACCTTGGCCACCGGGTCGAGGACTGGGGCGACGTCGCCCTGCCGCCCCTGACCCCCGCCACCTGCCCCAACCCGGCGGTTCATTCGCTGGCCGAGACGATCGGCTGGACGACGGTTCTGGCCGACCGCACCGCCGAGGCGCTGGCAACGGGCGGCCTTCCGATTGCACTCGGCGGCGACCACTCGCTGGCGCTCGGGACCGTCGCGGGCGCCGCGCGTCATGCGCAAACCCTCGGGCGGCCGCTGTTCGTCCTTTGGCTCGACGCCCATTCCGACATTCACACGCCCCTGACCACCCAGTCCGGCAACCTGCACGGAACCCCCGTCGCCTATATCGCCGGGCACAAGGGGTTCGAGGCCTTTCCCCCCTTCCCCGACCCGGTGCCCGAGGACCGGATCTGCCTCTATGGCATCCGGTCCGTCGATCCGGCCGAACATGCGGCCCTTTTGAAAACCGATGTGGCCATCTGCGACATGCGGGCGCTGGACGAACATGGCATCGTCGCCCCCCTGCGCGGCTTCCTTGACCAGGTCGCGGCCGCGCACGGCCTTCTTCACGTCTCGCTTGACGTCGATTTCCTTGACCCGGCCATCGCGCCTGCCGTCGGCACCACGGTTCCCGGCGGCATCACATTCCGCGAGGCGCATCTGGTGATGGAGCTTCTGCACGAAAGCGGCCTCGTGACCTCGCTCGATCTGGTCGAGCTGAACCCTTTTCTGGATGAACGCGGCAAGACCGCCAGACTGATGGTCGAACTCGTCGGCTCGCTGATGGGCCGCAAGGTCTTTGACCGCCCGACACGGAGTTTCGGATGAAGATGCGCAAAAACCTGAACATTGTGCCATTTGTCAGCGTTGACAACATGATGCGCCTTGTTCTTCATCTTGGGGTCGAGCGGGTCCTTCGCGATCTGGCGGCCGAGATCGAGGCCGATTTCAAACGCTGGCCGCTGTTCGACAAGACCCCGCGTGTGGCATCACATTCCGATGTCGGCGTGATCGAGCTGATGCCGACGTCGGATGGCGCGCTGTACGGGTTCAAATATGTGAACGGCCACCCCAAGAACATGCGCGAGGGGCTGCAGACCGTCACCGCCTTTGGTCTGCTGGCCGATGTCAGCACCGGCTATCCGGTGCTTTTGTCCGAGATGACGATCCTGACCGCGCTGCGCACGGCCGCCATGTCGGCGCTGGCGGCGAAGTGGCTGGGACCGAAAGGCGCGACCAGCATGGCGCTGATCGGCAATGGCGCGCAGTCCGAATTCCAGGCCCTGGCCTTCCAGTCGATCTGCGGGATCAATGAGGTGCGCCTCTACGACATCGACCCGGGCGCAACCCGGAAATGTGCTTTCAATCTGCGGGGTTCCGGGCTGAAGCTTGTGCAATGTCAAACGCCGGAAGAGGCGATCCTAGGCGCCGGGATCATCACCACCGTCACGGCCGACAAGCAATATGCGACGATCCTGACCGACAATATGGTCGGCAGCGGCGTCCATATCAACGCCGTCGGCGGCGACTGCCCGGGCAAGACCGAGCTTCACCGCGACATTCTGCTGCGGTCGGACATCTATGTCGAATATCCGCCCCAGACCCGGATCGAGGGCGAGATTCAGCAACTGGCGCCCGACCATCCGGTCAAGGAACTCTGGCAGGTGATGACCGGCGCCCTGCCCGGCCGCAGCGACGCCCGCGCGATCACTCTGTTCGATTCCGTCGGCTTCGCGATCGAGGATTTTTCGGCGCTGCGCTATGTGCTGGGGCAGCTGAAGACCCTGCCGAAAGCGCATCGCTTCAGCGAGGATCTGGACATGATCGCCGATCCGGACGAGCCGCGGGACCTTTACGGGATGCTGTTGCGCAAGCAGGCGGCCTGAGGGCGAGGGCTCTGCCCTCTCCAGCCCAAAATAAGATTTTGGGCGTTCTTCGGGAAAACGGTCCGCTGGACCGTTTTCTCACCCTCATCACCCCGGGATATTTGCAAAGAGAAGAAGGGTCAGAGGCCAACCACCTGGCGGATGTCGGCAGGGCTGGCGCCTTGTTGTCTGTATGTCCGAAGGGCGCGGGCGTCGTCGCGTTTGGCGAGGCGTTTGCCGGATGCGTCGCGAACAAGCGGATGGTGGTAATAGAGCGGGGTCGGCAGGCCGAGCAGCGCCTGCAGAAGGCGGTGGATGAAGGTCGCGGCGAACAGGTCCTCGCCGCGCGTGACCTCGGTGATCCCCTGACGGGCATCGTCGACGGTGACCGCCAGGTGATAGGCCGCGGCGCCGATATCGCGGCGGGCCAGCACCAGATCACCGGTCGTGGCCAGAAGCCGGGCGGGGTTCAGCCGGTGGGTTCCGGCGTGACGGGGCCCAAGTTCGTCAAAGGTCAGGGGCGCGGTCAGCGACTGCAGCGCGCGGTCAAGGTTCAGCCGGACCGCATCGCCGGGGCGCCGGTCGGACAGCGGCCGGTGCCGGCAGGTGCCGGGGTAAAGCGGGCCCTCGCCCGTGGCCCCCTCTTGCGGGGCGGTGGCGGCGGCGAGAATGTCGGCGCGGGTGCAGCGGCAGGGGTAGGTCAGGCCAAGCGCACCGAGCCGGTCAAGTGCGGCCTCATAGTCCGGCAGATGGTCGGACTGGCGCAGGACCGGTTCTTCCCAGCTGAGCCCCAGCCAATGAAGGTCTTCGTAGATTGCCGCCTCATAGCCGGGGCGCACCCGGGCGCGGTCTGTATCCTCGATCCGCAGCAGGAAGCGGCCGCCTTGCGATTGCGCCCGGTCCCAGGCCGTCAGCGCCGAAAAGGCATGTCCAAGATGCAGCAGGCCGGTGGGTGACGGCGCGAAGCGCGTCCGCATCAGCCCTGACCCTCAAGCCATTCTGAAAACAGGATTTTTGCGCGATCCGTATAGGCCTTGTAGCGGTCCTTGCGGCCCTTGCGCCCGCCCTTCGCGTCGATCGGGGGGAAGAGGCCGAAGTTGACGTTCATCGGCTGAAAGCTTTTGGCATCGGCGCCGCCGGTGATATGGGTGACCAGCGCCCCCATCGCCGTCTCGGGCGGCGGCGGCGGCAGGGTGCGGCCAAGAAGGGTGGCGGCGGCCAT
>CAZORV010000056.1:0-16073 GCA_964582215.1 uncultured Frigidibacter sp. | reverse complement strand
GGCACTTTCGCCTATCCCAGCCCCGCCTCAACCCACACGCCATGAAACACCCGGGCTAGGCGCAGTGGCTGAGTTCGAGCGGGCGCTCATCCGCGAGCGGCAGCGGGAGGGCATCGAGCTGGCCAAGAAGCGCGGCGTCTACAAGGGGCGCCGGGCCTCGCTGACCGCCGAGCAGGTTGTCGAGTTGCGGACCCAGGCCTCGTCCGGGGTGCCGAAGACCGAGCTGGCCCGCCAGTACGGCATCCACCGCGACACCGTGTACCGGTACCTGGCGCGCGACGAGGCTTGACAAGGAGCCTTAGCGCACCGGGCCATGCCGCTGCGCGCCTGAAGCTCCCAACCCGGTCTTGGCCAGGGCGAGATAGAAGGCTGCGGTGCCGACCGCGTCGCAGGGGATTCAGGGTGCGGACGGTCACGGGCCAGCGCATCGGACGCTCGTTGGCATTCGCTTGAGAACAGAGGGAGCCGATAAGACGCAGGGTCACGACCGACGCGCCGAACTGACATCCAGCGAACTGTCGCCTTACCAGGTCGGGAGGCTCACCTGCCACGGATGCGCCGGCGGAAGACCGACGCGCACTTCTTGGGCCCAGTCGTGGAAGGCAGCAGGCAGGAGAACGGGTGCCGTGTGGGCAGGCTCGAGCAGCAAGTCCCAGCGGTCCTCGTAGCCCCTGAACGTCGACAACTCCGAGCGAGCACGGTCCACCCCGACGTTGCGCTTACCGGCGGCGATCCCCGGTTCGGTAAGCCAGTTCATGTGCTCGATCCATGCGGCGGCGGCAACGTGATCGCGAGGAACCACGAAGTTGCGGATCGGCTTCAGTGGATCGACAGGTATCGCGACGAGAACGAACCACTCGTGGTCATGCAGGGCCGGGCTCTGCGACTTGGGCCCGAGCGGCCAGCTGGCCTTATCGCCGGATCCTCGGATGCTCTTCACCTGGACCTCGACCATCGGACGATCGCCCTTGGTGTGAACAGCCAGGATGTCGGTGCGCTCGAGCCCGTCACGTGTCAGTGCGGGGGCCCAGTCGAAGCGGGCCAGCATGGCGCACACATGGTGCTCGCCGATGGACTTGGTCTGCTTCGTGTCCGCCATGTCCGAAGTCAACCATCAGCCTGCTCGGCCGGCTGACGTTGGAGCATTGGTCGGGGGGACCGAGTTCGATCGATGCATCGGCCCCGGATCGGGCAACTGGCGGCGCCTAGACCCCCGGCTACGCGGGGTACCTCTCTCATCAGCACAGTGAGAACCCGATGCAGATGACGCCAGCTGTTTGCCCGCGTCTCAACTGGTCGTGCCTGGGAGTCCGAGAAGGACGAGGTTGACGCATCCGAGTCCCTTGTTTGTGGGGGCGCTTGGCGGCGGGTCACAGGGTGTCGTTGTTGGCCAGAACCTCAGCGACCAACGCGGCTGCTTCCGCGTCGCCAGCGTCGGCCCGCCGGCAAACCCCCAGCCATTGCTCGAGGTGGAACGGTTCAGGCAACTCATCGGGACCGAAGTCCGTCTCCCAGTCCAGCCGCTGGGCGATCGCAGCCCCGGCTGCCACCGCACTGGCGTGGATCTGCAGCACCAGATCCCAGCTACTGGTCCGCCCGAACCTGGCGGTGAACGCAGACGTGACCTCCCCAAGCACCCCGAGAACCTGATCCTTCGGGACGCCGTCGACGGCCTCCATCCGGTCCAGTAACCCTTCAACGAACGGGATGTCCTCTGTCAGGTACCCGTGCTCCCGCGCCCCCGCCAGGATCTGTCGCGACCCCATCGGGACCCTGTCGTGATCCGGATCCCACTCTTGCTGGCAGAACCACGTCGACAGCATCCCTGGGAGACCCACAATGCGCAGATAGCCGGCCAGCTCACGCTCGTCGGTGAACCACTGCCAGAAGCCGTACATGGCCGCCGACGGCAGCGGAGCGGTGGTCTCGCTGTACAGGAACGCCGTCCCCGGGCCGATCGGCTCGCGGATCGGCTCCCAGGCCTCCCCCACAGGGCACCGCGCCAGCCAGTCCGCACTACTCTGGATTCCGTTCATCAGCACTCCCCCATCTCGATCACCGCAACTTGAGGTCAGGAGCAGCCTAGGAGGCACCCCTGACACTTCATCGGTGGGTCAAGGGCCACTCCTGAGCTCGCAACCGTTCTCAGAGCGCGTGGACAGCCTCTCGCATGTGCGCGACCAGCTCCCGGGAGACGAGTTGGACGCGGGTGGCCAGCCACGCAGCGAGTTGCTCACCGGGGACGATCCACACCCCGTTTACCACCACGGGATCGGAGATCTGCTTCGCCCAGATGACCAGTACGGGGGTTACGAAGAACCTGCCAGGCACAGCCGCCTTCAGTGACTCATGCACGTGCCGGGCGGCGTTCTTCGGCTGGCCGACGGCGCCCATCTCGTCGCGCGGCTGGTCCTCGGCCAGCCGGCGGAAGCGACGCAGCCGGCCCGATTCGACCTCGACCTGCCAGTCCTGCCAGTTCTTCGTCTCCACCACGAAGACGCCGGCAGGGCCGGCTACCAGGTGGTCGAGGTTGCCCTTCACCCCTGGGACGTGGTCCAAGTCATGGCGGACGAGCCACGTCGCGGGCAACTGCTCGAGTTGACGTGCTGTAGCCAGTTCCCCGTCGCCGCCGGTCTTCCAGTTCTCCACCCACTCCGGCATCAGGTCCAGATCCGCGGTCAGGGCGACCGCTGATCCGCCCACCACCAGGAGTACCGCAGCAGCGAAATCCGACCAACTCCACGGCGCCAGCAACGCAGCCGCAGCCAACCAGGACACCACACCGACCGCACTGATCACCCAGATGCGGCGCCGCCGCTGGCTCTTGACCCGCTTGACGAGCTCCTCGTAGCGGCCCAAAGCGAACCCGCCGGGCACGCCTTGGGCCTCTGTCGCCGCAGTGGACACAGACATGCGAGGAGAGTGAGATTTCACCCCCCCTGTATCGGATCGCACCGAGGTGAAGGTTGAACTGGCCGACACCGATTGCCCCTGGTGGGCAGGGCATGGCTCAACGCCCCCCCGCACGCACGATCTGGTCCGGGTGTCCGGACTGCGTCCGCGTGCGCACGCCTGCCCGGTGTCGGTGAGGCTGAACGCCAGCTTCACGTCGGTGGATTCGGTGGACCGCCGCCCGCCTCACCTCAATGACGCAGCTGACGTTCGGCTCAGATCGAGGCCGGTTGCGGGGGCGGGGTCAGGCCCCCCGTCTAGCCTGCCCACTAGTCGAGTGAGGTGGGCAGGCATGCGTGGACCACGGCGGGTTGGGCCGATGGCGGGACCGGATCTGTTTTCGGAAGCCCCTGCGGTGTTCGTGGCGGATCGTTTGGCATGCATGGGGTGGCCGTCGGGTGACCGGTTCCCGGTCAACCATGCGGCCCAGCGCGTCCGTACGATCGTGGCCGCGGACCTGCGCCGCTCCCAGCACCCGCTCTTGGTGGCTGGGTACAGCTCGATCGCCGAGCTGGTGGATCTGATCTCGGTGTGGCAGGTCGGCAGGACCGACCAGGTTATGCGGGTTGTCCTGGGGTCCGAACCGTTCACCTCGCAGCGCAGCAGCTTCGTCTCTCCCGAGGCCGCATTCACGCAGGATGCCCGCGCCTTCTGGCTGGAACAGGGGATCTCGATCCGGCTGTCGGGGAAAGTCATCCAGGCCCTCGAGGCCCTGGACGCCGGCCGGTTGCAGGTCCGCGCGGTATCCGGTGAATGGATCCTGCACGCCAAGATCTACGTGGCAGACGATGCCGCCACACTGGGGTCCAGCAACTACAGCTTCCGTGGGCTGGAGGCCCAGGCCGAGGCCAACGCCCGGTTCCAGATCACCGATGAACGCCAGCGCTACGACGAGACAGCCCAGGTGGCGGAGAACTACTGGCAGGTTGGGCAGCCCTGGGATGAGCAGTTCCGGGCGCTGCTGGCCGAGCTGCTGCAGTTCGTCACCTGGCAGGAGGCGCTGGCCCGGGCCTGCGCAGACCTGCTCAACGGCGAGTGGGCGGCGCGCTACCTGCCCGGGGAGACCGAGCGCCGGCAGTTGTGGCCATCCCAGGTCACGGGCATCGCTCAAGCCCTGTGGGTGATCGACAACGTGGGCAGTGTCCTGGTCGCGGATGCCACAGGATCGGGCAAGACCCGAATGGGTGCCCATCTCACCCGAGCCGTGCGCGATCGGCTCTACCAGACCGGGCGGGTACGTCGGGACCTGGCCGTCCTCGTGGCCCCGCCGGGAGTGCAGGCGACCTGGAAGGACGAGGCCATCCGCTGCGGGCTTTCGCTGGAGGTGATCAGCCACGGCCGGTTGAGCAAGTCCCAGGACGCCCTCGAGGACATCGCGGTCCGCGGGGCTCAGATCCTGGCCTTGGATGAGAGCCACAACTTCTTGAACAAGGCCACCAAACGCACCCAGAAGGTGACCGGGAACGCCGCCGATCACGTGCTGCTGTTCACCGCCACCCCAATCAGCCGTGGAGCCCAGGACCTGCTGTCCCTGGTGCAACTGCTGGGCCCGGACAATTTCGACGACCCCACCATCGACACTCTGCTCGAGCTCGAGCGCCGACCGAGCACCCAGCTCAGCCCCGCACAGTACGACCGGCTGCGGGCCGAGATTCGCCGCTTCACGGTGCGCCGAACCAAGCGGATCCTCAACGAGCTGGTCGACCTGAACCCGGAGGCCTACCGGGACCCCCGCCGGGCCCGGATCAACCGCTACCCCGAGCACCGCTCGCACACCTACCCCACCGGCGAAACCCCCGGCGACGAGGAGCAGGCGGCGGCGATCCGCGCGCACGCCGCCGAGTTGAAGGGGCTGGTCAACCTTGGGCGGCGCATCCAACGCCCCGCCGCGGCCGGCGGGCACATCACCGACGCGCAGATCTTGGTCTACCGGCTCGGCGCCGCCCACGGGCTGGCGGCCCACCTGGTCTTCGACGCGATGAGGTCCTCCAGAGGCGCCCTGATCGAGCACGTCGCCGGCACCGCGGCCGCCATCGCGCACGAGCAAATCACCCGGACATTCAAGAACTCCAACACCGGCGACATGCTCGCCCGGATCAAGCAGCTGCGCGACGACGGCCCACCCGCTGTCGACCTGGCCTGCCCCATGCCGGACTGGCTGGCCGACGCGGGCATGTGGCAGGCGGCGTGCGACTACGAGTTGGCGAACTACCAGCAGATCGCTGACGCTGCCAGAAGGTTGACCACCACCCGCGAGGCGGAGAAGGCCGCCAGGATCGCGGCGATCCAATCCCAGCACCACCGGGTGATCGCCTTCGACCATCACCCCATTACCCTCGCGGTTCTCCAACCGCTGGTGATCGCGGCCGGAGCCACCGCGGTGCAGCTGGCCACCGGCTCCGGCACCCAGGGCAAGAAGGGGGTCGGCAAGGCGCTAGACCGCGACGCCACCGACCCGGCCGTAGCCCTATGCTCCGACGCCCTCAACGAAGGACTGAACCTGCAAGGCGCTTCGGCGATCGTCCACCTGGACTTGCCGACCACCATGCGGGCCGCTGAGCAGCGGGTCGGGCGGATCGACCGGATGGACAGCCCCTACGACACGATCGACTCCTACTGGCCCCGCGACGGGGCAGCGTTCGCGACCCGGGCCGCCGAGCAACTCCAGGCCCGAGCCCACACCACCAGCCAACTGCTGGGCGCCAACCTCGAACTGCCCGACCTCGGCACACCCCGCCCCACCCCCGGCGACGACATCATCGACGTGGACGCCGTCATCACCGAGCTGGATACTCGCGGCGACACACCCTGGGACGGCATCCTCGACGCCCTGGACCCGGTCCGCGGCCTGATCACTGGGTCGGACGCGTTGATCCCCGCGGCCACCTACCAGGAGCACAGCACCACCCGGGCACGGGTCATCTCCCGCGTGGCGCCGGTCGCCGCGACCACCCCGTGGGCGTTCTTCGCCATCGCCGGCACCCAGCACGGCGCACCCCACTGGATCCTGCTCGAAGCCCACCCCCGACGCGAACTCCACCAACTCGACGACGTCGTGATCCGGCTGCGTGAACTCCTCGCCGAGAACCCCGCCAACCGAGCCTTCGACAACCACGCCGACCAACAGCTACAGGACTTCGTCGCCCGCGCCTCCCAGATGGAGGACCGGCTCCTCCCCCGCCGACTCACCAAAGCCCTCAACCAGATGACGCACCTCACCGGTGTGTGGCGCAAGAACGCCCTCGGCCACGGCCGCGAGAGCGAGGCGAAACGGTGGGAACAACTCGCCAACTTCGCCAGCCAGACCCCCGGCACTTCCCGACCCGACCCCTACACCGTCGGCCAAGCCTGGTTCGACCTGGTCAAGCCCCACCTCGCCGACCACCAGCGGACCAGCCACACCCGGCTGGTCCGACTACGCGACGTCACAACCCGCCTCGAACACCACCCCCTGCCCGTCGAGATGGTCGAGCAGGCCATGACCGGAATCCCGCAAGTTCCGGACATCGACACCCGCATCGCCGCTTGCATCCTCGGCGTCCCTGACGCGTTTCAGCCGGCATAGGCGCCACGGCCCTTGTCACAGATTCGACCCTAAGGTGGTGCCATGAACCTAACCGCCCGGACAGAGACCCGGCGTGTGGAGGCGTTGAGATCGCTGGACCCTGAACGACAGGCCCAGCTCGGTCAGTTCTTCACACCGGAGCGTGCTGCCGCCCTTGTTGCGTCCATCCCGCGTCTACCAGAATCGGGGACTCTGCGTGTCCTTGACCCCGGGGCCGGCGTTGGCTCGCTAACGGCGGCTCTTGTCGAAAGGGCCGCAATTGAGGCGCCGTCATTGGCCCTCCATGTAGTTGCGGTCGAGATGGACACGGCGGTTGTTCCCTACTTACGGGCGACCTTGACCGACTGTGAGAGCGCCAACGTCACCACCCAATTGGTCGAGGGCGACTACATCTTTGGCTCCACAGGGGGCCTGGGCCAGATCGAGGCGCTTGCCAGCGACTTTGACCTCACGATCATGAATCCGCCATACGGCAAGCTGGGTGCGGCGTCGACATACCGCCGGGCGCTCCAGGCCGACGGCGTTGACTGTCCGAACATGTACGCAGCGTTCATGGCCTTGGGGTACTTGCACCTCGCGGATGGCGGACAGCTGGTCGCCATTGTCCCCAGGTCGTTCGCGAACGGAACCTACTTCGAGGCGTTCCGCAAGCACATGCTTGCGGCCGTGACGCTTGATCGAATCCATACGTTCGAGTCGAGGTCAACCGTATTCGCCGACACTGGCGTCCTACAGGAGAACGTCATAGTCGGCGCGACCCGCCGCGGCCCTCGGGGCTGGGTGTCTCTCACGGCAAGCAGGGGCCACGAAGACGACGTCGTGGCTCGCAGAGTCCGGGCGGAGGAGGTGGTCAATCCGTCGGACCCGCACCGGTTCATTCGAATCAGCCTCGATGAGGCCGTCTCGCCTCCATCCGCATCGGCGTCGTTGGCGAGCCTCGGGCTATCCGCCTCGACAGGGCGTGTTGTTGACTTCAGGGCGCGCGACTGGCTCGTCGACGCCGACGCTCCCGGGTCTGTCCCACTGATTTACCCGGGCAACATCCGCGGTGGAGAAGTCCAGTGGCCCCGTGAGATCCGTAAGGCTCAGGGATTGCTTGCTGTTGATGAATCAGCGAAGAAGCTTCTCCTACCTGCTGGATGCTACGTCGTGATCAAGAGGTTCTCAGCCAAAGAGGAGCGCCGACGGGTGGTTGCCGCAGTCTGGCGGTCCGACCAGCCGGTCGCCTTCGAGAACCATCTGAACGTCATTCACCAGAACGGCACGGGGCTGGCCGCTGAACTTGCTGTGGGTCTGAGTCTCTGGCTGAATTCGACCGTCATCGACCGCCTGTTCCGGATATTCTCGGGGCATACACAAGTCAACGCAACCGACCTTCGAACCCTCCCATTCCCTCCGGTTGAGGCATTGCGCGCGCTGGGAGTTGGGCAGGGGGAGCGCCTTCCAGACCAAGACGAGATCGATCGAATGGTGGAACGGGCACTTGCCGCGGTTGAGGTCGCCGCGTGAGCCACAGAACCGTGGCCGAGGCCCAGACACTGCTGAAGGCCCTTGGTTTCGACCGAGAGCGGACCAACGAGCGTTCAGCTCACACCCTTCTCTCGCTGCTCCATCTGCGACCGGACGACAGCTGGTCCACTGCCGAGTCCCCGATGCTTGGGACTCGCGCGATCATGGACTGGATCCGCGATGAGTACGGCGTGGACTACAAGCCCAACACCCGCGAGACCATCCGTCGCCAGACACTTCATCAGTTCGTGGCGGCCGGTCTCGTTGAGGAGAACCCAGACGATCCGACCCGCCCGGTCAATTCTCCGAAGTGGTGCTACAGGATCCACCCGCGAGCGCTCGAGATCGTCAAGGAGTACCGCAGCTCCGCCTTTGAAGCGCATCTCAGCAAGTACCTAGACGAGCGCCCTGGCCTGAAAGCCGCCTACGACGCGGCACGCGAACTCCATCGGGTCCCGGTCACCCTCCCGGGAGGTCAGCCGTTGGCCCTGAGTCCAGGCGGGTAGAACGTCCTTATCAAGGCGATGGTGGAGGACTTCTGCGCCTACTACACACCCGGCGGAATCGTTCTCTACGTCGGAGACGCAGATGCCAAATGGGCGCACTTCGACATCCAGGCGCTAACAAGGCTGGGCGTCAGAGTCGACTCGCACGGGAAGATGCCTGACCTGGTAGTTCACATGCCGGACCGGAACTGGCTCGTGCTCCTTGAAGCCGCCTCCTCCCACGGGCCAGTCGACGCGAAACGACATGCCGAACTCTCGACCCTGTTCGAGGGGTCCACGGCCGGCCTCGTCTACGTGTCCTGCTTCCCATCACGGGCAGAGATGCGGAAGTACTTGGCGGACATCGCCTGGGAGACCGAGGTCTGGTGCGCCGACAGCCCGACCCACCTGGTCCACTTCAATGGCGAACGGTTCCTCGGGCCGTACGACTGAGGGGCATGCCCGTGAGTTCGCGTCGCGGGCGGGAGTGGGGTGGCCCGGCCATCAGGCAATCGGCGTGGCCTGACGGAGTTGCCGGTAGACGAAGTCGCGTTCGCCGAGTCGGTGCCGGAGGTGACGCTCGAGGCCTGCGATCGGGTACAGGTTCTGAGGCGCTCGGCCGTCCTTGTGCGCGTCCGAGGCGTATTTGGGCAGAGTTGCTGCCGAGACGTCGGCCAATCTCACGGCGGCAGTCGGGGTGAGGTCCGCTGAGCATTCGCAGCGGACGACCCCGGCCCAGGGTTGCGCCATCGGGCCGGGCAACCGCAAGTACCAGGTGTGGCGGATCCAGTGGCTGCCTACGGTGAAGATGGGTGTGCGCTGCCCCGCGCTCAGGGCCTCGACGACGGGCACCTGAGCAGGCGGCAGGTAGGCGGCCTGGTGCGTCTTGATGTAGCCGATGGCGCGGGGCAGGTTCTCCCGGCCGCGAAGTGGTCCATCGATGACCAGCAAGTCGCCGGAATCTTCGCGCTGGGATTGCCTTGCTGCGCCGGCGGCAGCGATTTCCAGCAGACGCATCCGGGCCTGCATCGCCGCGGTCAGGGTCTCGATGTCATCGTTAGCGGTCCGGTACGACCAGTAGATCCCACCATTGGGGGTTCGTACACTCGTCGCTGCAGGTGTGGCGGCGAACACAGCACGTTCCACCGAGAGATGCGCGATGCGGGCGGCGCCGTCACAGGTGGCGACTCCCGCGGCGTAGGACGCTGCTATCCCTGGTCGTGTTGTCGGGCCATCGGTGAACCAGACCCGGGCGTCGATCCGGCGTACGCCGTCGATGAAGTGGACCAAGCTTGCGGGATCACCGCTGGGTGGGATGGGAGCCCAATCCTCGGTTGGCATCTCCAGTTCGAGGTCAAGGGGTGCCGCGGACTCCTCTAGGGTGTTGGCGATTCCTGCCTCGGCCACTCCCGCATAGCCGGGGTCCCAGGGATCCACGACGAACCTCCCGCGGGAAGTGGCCTGGGTCATGACGCAGTCCGCTCGACGACGGCGGTGCGACCGGTCTTGCGCACTTCGTAGCGGACCGGAACCCGGGCGGCGAGTTCTTTGACGTGGGTGACTAAGCCCACGACTCGATCGCCGTTGGCCAGGGTTTCCAGTGTCGCTGCTACGACTTCGAGGCTGTCCTCGTCCAGTGTCCCGAATCCTTCATCGAGGAAGATGGATTCCAGTTTCGACGCTCCGCCGCTGGCAAATTTGCCCAGTTGGTCGGCCAGCGCGAGCGCGAGGGCGAGCGAGGCTTGGAACGTCTCACCGCCGGAGAGTGTGCGGGCTGGGCGGATGGCGTCAGCCTCCCGGTGGTCGATGATCATGAATTCGTTGGCCTCGCTGAGGGTGAGCGAGTACGCGCCCTGGGAGAGTTCGCGCAGGGTCACCGAGGCGCCGGTCACCAGCTCACCTAGCGCCTCGGCCAGGACCCATGATTCAAACCCACGGGCGGACAGGAGGTGTCCCATGGTGATGGCCACCGTGGCCTGAGCCCGGAGATCGCGCTGCTGCTCGGCCATCTTGGTGGCCTGCTCCCGGTCCGATCGGATCTGCTGGAGCAGGGATTCCGCCTTGGCCTCGGCCTGAACCACGACGGGAGCGATCGCCTCATAGTCGCTGTGGGTGGGGGCCTCCAGGCCCAGCCGCTGGGCTCGTTCGGCCAGCCCGGCGATGATCGACTGCAACGCCTCTTGCTGGTCTCGCAGGGCCCGCCCCTGCGTTTCGATGTCCTGCTTCACGTCCAGGATGCGTCCTGCAGCCCAGGCAACAAGTTCGTTCCAGTCGGCGGCGAGGTCCTGGGTCGGCTGCGGCGGCTGCAGCGAGGACACGGCGTCGCGTTGTCGGGTGTACTGACCGGTGGCCTTCCGCTGCTGGGCTACCAAGGCAGCATGTTCCGCTTGCCGGTCTGCGAGTTCTGCTTTGCTGGCGGTGGCGCGTTTGCGCAGGTCAACTGCGTCTTGGTGAAGCTGTTGGACCGCTGCCCGTTGGGCGTTCAGGGCTGCCTCGTCGGCTGTCCCTGCGAGTTCGGCCTCAAGCGTTGCGCAGCGGGCCTCCACATCGTTAAGCCGGGCCCGCGCGCGCTCCACGGTCCTGTTGGCCGCCCGATCAGCGTCGCGGAGTCCGATGAGTTCGCGCTTCAAAGCAGCGAGCGCGGCCCTAGTGGACGTGAGGTCGGCCGGGACTTGGCGCTCGGGAATCCGGGCGACCGGGACCAGGCAGACCGGGCACTCCTGGCCGACCACGAGTGTGGAGCCCAGCGCGATCACGGCGTGTTCGCGTTCGGCTTGGCGGACCGCCTCCTCCGCGGTTGTGACCGCGTCTTCCGTCTGCTGAACGGCCTGACCCGCCGTGAGGGAATCGGCCTCGGCTCCATCCAGAGCTTGGCGAGCGGCAGGTAGCTTCGCCGACTCGGCGGCCAGGGCTTCCCATTTGGACAGCAGCTTCTGCAGTTGACCCACATCGGGGGCTTCGGCAGCACGGGCCTCGGCCTCTTGGGCCGCCTCCTCGTCTTCCTGCGCCGCTCTGTGGGCCGTTTCGACGGATTCGGTGGCCAGAACCAGCTGCTCAGCCTGCAGGCCCACCTCGTCGGGCACGGCGATCGAGAGCAGGCTTGAGAGCAGCGAACCTTGCGCGGCAAGTTCTCGATGCTCCTGTTGGATCGCGTTCCTTGCCGCGGTGACAGACGCCGCCGCGGCGGTCACGTCCTCGCGGAGGGCTCGGTATCGGTCAAGTTGGCCTTCGGCCTCCTGCTCAGCCTGGGCGGTTGCGCCTGCGAGGCTCTCCAGCTGGCCGTCGAGGGCATCAGCCTTCGCCTTGGCGTTGGAGCTTCGAGTTCGGGCGGCTGACGCCATCCGCGCGTAGACCTCCAGTCCCAGCAACTCGACGAGGAGCTTCTGGCGTTCTGCGGGTTTGTCGTGCAGGAACTTCGCGAACTCGCCCTGCGGCAGCACCACGCAGCGGGTGAAGTGCTCCGGGGTCAGGCCCAGCAGGACTTGGACCCGTTGGTTGGTTGAAGGAGCGTCGCCGCTGAGAACCTCGCTGCCATCCGGGGTTATCCGCTCCAGCCGGCACTCCTTGGTGCTGGCGCCCTGGGCTGTTCTTCGGACCACGCGGGTCACCGTGTGTCGAGAGCCATCGACCTCGAACGTGAACTGAATCCTGGCCTGAGTCACTCCGGTCGTGAGCGCTGGGGCGACGAGGCGTCGGTCGTCGTACCTCGGGACGATTCCGTAGAGGGCGAAGCAGATCGCATCGATGACGCTGGACTTCCCGGCGCCGGTGGGTCCGACGAGGGCGAAGAAGTCCGCGTCGGTGAAGTCGATGGTCACCCGGTCCCGAAACGGCCCGAACCCTTCGGCGACCAACTCGATAGGTCTCATGGCGCGCTCACGGCCTCGTCGTAAAGCTCCGCGAACAGGCTCCCCAGCCGCGGATCGTCGAAGCCACGCTCCGTCAGGAACTGCGCGAACAGCTCATGGGCGGTTCGCCCGGTCCGTGAGGCCTGCGGGCTGGCGTCGTCCGCGATGTCAAGCTCCGGATCGATGCGCACTTCGACGGCATTCGGCAGGATCTCCCGGACCTCCTCGGCCAGTCCGGGGCGTCGGGACTCCCGCACGATGACCCGGAGCAGGTCATCGCCGACGGTCTCAGCTAGTGCGGACAGTTCCACGATGGTCCCGCGGAGCGTTTGCAGGCGACGGCCCACGGTCAGGGGCAGGAATCTGACTTTGGCGGGAGTGCCCGGCGCGGCATCGACGATCAGGACACCCTTCTTGTCGTCGGCCTCCCCGAAGTCCACTTGGAATGGAGATCCGCTGTAGTACGCGGGCAGAGAACCGCCCACCTGCTGGAAGCGGTGCAGGTGCCCCAACGCCACGTAGTGCGCCGAACCCGGGAACGCGGCCACGTCCACGGAGTACTCGAAGATCGTCTGGGCGTCTCGCTCTCCCCCACCGAGCCGGCCGCCCCGCACCATCAAGTGGGCCAATACGACATTTACCGCATCCGCGGCGAACCCCGAACACAGCGCTGCGACGATGCGACGAACCCGCTCGTCGTAGGTCGCGTTGTGCTCCGCTGCCTCGGCCTCCATCAGCGCCTCAGCCCGGATCACATAGCGCTGCGAAAGGAACGGCACGAGCGCGATCACGACCCGCTCACCCGTGCGCGTCATCAGGTCGACCACGCCACCCGCCTCCGCGCGAGCGACCTGACCCAGGGCAGTGATCCCGACCTCACGCAGCAGCGGCCGCAACGCCTCGATGCCTGCCTGGTTGTCATGGTTCCCGCCGACCAGCACCACGTCAGCCCCCGTGGAGCGCAATCCAAGCAGCGTGCGGTACACCAGCCCCGATGCCTCGGGGGTCGGCATCGCCGTCTCGAACAGGTCCCCCGCGATCAGGACGAGGTCCACACCCTCGCGCGCCGTCACCGACACGATCTCTGCTAGCACGGCCGCCTGCTCATCGAGGCGGCTGATCCCCTTGATGCGCTTGCCGACGTGCCAGTCGGAGGTGTGCAGGATCCGCATCGCGCCTCCCTCGGGTCAGAACGGTGCCGGGTCGCCGGGCAGATCGACGAACGGGTCCTCAGGGACGAACCGCCCGGCCCCACCCACAGGCGGCCCGGCGACCTCCGAGGGGCGGGTCGCCCACGATGGGAACGGGAACTCGGCAACGAGCGGCACCGGCAACTGGGGCTGAGCCACGAACATCGTGCCAGGCTTGGCCAACGTGGCCCGCTGCCGCTGCATCGTCGGCAGGAAGCCGTACTCCGGGCGCCCCGCCTCCGCCGCATCTAGTCGGCCCACGACCCGGATCGAGGAGTTGGCAATGATCCGTCGCTCCACCTCGCTGGCAGTCTGTTGCGCCCCGATCAGGATCACCCCCAAGGACCGACCACGCTCTGCCACGTCGAGCAGGATCTCCTTGATCGGGCTGTTGCCGTCGCGGGGGGCGTACTTGTTCAGCTCGTCGAGAACCACGAACAGCAGCGGCCGCGGCCGACCCGAGGCCTCCTTGCGCTCGAACTCCTGGCGCAGCGTCACACCGACAACGAATCGCTTGGCCCGGTCTGGGAGGTTGTGCAGATCCACGACGGTCACCTGGGAATCCGCCGTGGTCAGGGAGCAGCCGGGGCGCAGCGGAATGTCGGCCCGGATCAGCGGACCTAGTGGTCGAACCGAGGACAACAGCCTGCGGATGAAGGCGTTGACGGTACCCATGCCGATCGCCGGACCTGCCCAGGACTGATACGTCGCGTCGTCGGAGAGTTGCGCAACGAGAAGGTCCACTAGGTCGTGGTACGTCCGCAGCTCCGCCCCGGCGACGCGCCACGCCCCATCGTCACCGGTGGATTGGCCCTCGCGACGTAGCTTCGCGGTCACGTTGTGGATGACCATCGTGTACTGCTGCCGCTCATCCTCTGCGTCAGCGAACACGAAGGGCAGCAACTCCTGCTCCACGAACTCCGCGACAGTCCAGTAGAACGCCCGGACCCCGAGCGCGCGGGTCGACACATCAGGTCCCGCGTTGGCATCCCCGCGCCGGGGCGGGGCGAAGAATGAGACGCTGGCGAACGGCTCGGCGGGCAGTCCCAGGGCGGCATAGCGATCCCGGTTGGCGGAGTCGAGTTGGTTGTTCGGATGATCGAGGAACAGCAGGTCCTCACCCTTGACGTTGAAGATCAGGGCCTTCGTGTTCACCGCGTCCCCGCCTAGGACCCCGGACCGGAACAGGCTGTACAGCAGGAACGACGCGTAGGTCGTCTTGGTGGCAACGCCGCTGATCCCCGAGATGTTGGCGTGCGCGCCGCGCGTCCCGTCCAGGAACTCGAGGTTGATGAACAACGGCTGACCGTCACGGCCAACACCTGCCGGCAACCGCGCACCCATCTGATCGAAGTACAGGGCCTCATCCCGCGCCGTCCCGACGACTCGATCTACCTCACTGCCCGGAAGCGGTGGAACGAACACCTCCGGCTCCACCCTGGTCGTTGTCACCTGGGCAGCCTCCACCACCGCGGCCGGAAGCAGCCCATCACTGACCAGGAACACATCCGAGTCGTAAGTGGCCCCCTCCTGTCGAGCCCGGGCTGCGGTCACCACACCCGAGATAGTGATGGTGCGCCCATCCGGCAGTTGCCGCGCCGTGGCCACGACATCGTCGAGCTGTAGGTGGCTACCCTCCGAGACCGCGACCCAGAAATCCAACGGAGTCGCGTCCTCGGTGCCCAGAACCCGGCCAGTCGGCCGCCGACCCGGTTCCCCGGCACTGTCGCTCGTCATCGCCCGCCCCCGATCTGCCGCACTCCGTGTCGCTCGAACATACATGGGGCCATGCAGGACCGGCCCGTTGTGCGGGCCGATCTCGTGCCTAGCCGAGATGCCGGCTCGCCCTACTCCTCCCAGAAGGCGGCGGAATCGCTCCCCTCCTATGTCTTCGGCAGCCACTTGCTGAGAACATGCTCCAGGGAGCGGATGCTCCCAGAGGCGAGGGGCGCTGACGTGAGCGTTGCGATCGGGCACGGCGGGGGCAGCATCTCCGTTGACGGTGAATGGGTGGACTGGAAGCCGTCGGGACTCGGTGTCGCGTCACAGCGACTCCTTGTGCGCAGCATCGTGTCCGTCGAGGCCAAGACCGCCAGCATGCTGACCAATGGGTCGGTTGCCGTCACCTTCGCAGTGGAGGGCGGGAGACAGGCAGCGGCGGGTCGGGTGCTGTTCAAGCGATCTCAGGCACAGCATTTCGGGCCGATGGTGGACTGGCTCGAGTCGATCGCCGACTACAACCGCGCAAACGGGACCACGCCGAGCCCGGTCCAGGCCACCAGCCCCGCTTCGACGCCGGACTCGGACCGCGGGAGGAGTCCGGCGATGATGGCTCCTACGACGGGCGGAGTTACCCGCACCTCGCCGTATGGACAACGCCCGAAGTGGATGCAGGACGGAATGTCCGGCACCCTGGTCACCGGTCCCGAGCCACTTGAGGTCGTTGGCGAGTCCTTCCACCAGGGCGAACTAGCCTGCGCGTTTCATGGCTGAGTGCTGGTCGCGGGGTGTAGATGCGCGAAAG